>JARRKW010000134.1:0-4841 GCA_037387645.1 Desulfuromonadaceae bacterium | reverse complement strand
GTTTTCGAAGAATTAGATATAGGAAACCCGGTCTTTCCCCCCGGTTCCGCCATCGGAGGACTCGTCGGTATCGGACGACATTCCCAGACGCTCTCTGAGCTGCTGGATCATTTCCTGGACATTGCGGAAGAACAGATCGATGTCGGCAACGCTCTGGAAGCTGTCCAGCGCATCCAGAGGACGATCCCAGAGTTCGTAAAGCACGCCCATTTCGTAAAGCAGGCTGATTTTTTGACTTTCCTCCAGCTTCGACGAAGACAAGGCGGTCTTGAACGCGGCTTCCGCCTTGGCGAAGTCTTTTTTGTCCATCAGGCAAATGCCCTTGAGGGTCAGACAGTCCACCCGGCGTCCCTCATCCTTCATGGCCTGATCGAATTGCGCGATGGCATCGTTGATCAAGCCCATCTCCCGGTAGGCGATCCCCAGGTTATAATGGGACTCGGTATCATCCGAATCGATCTGCTCGTCCACCCCTTTTTTGAGCTGGGTGCCCTGCTCTTCCTGCCCGCAATGATCGTCCTGATCGGGCAACGACAGGTCCGGCTCATCCAACGCATCGATTTCACTGAGCACGTCTTCGGCGAAATTGAAAAAATCGCCCTGGTCGGCGCCGCCGGCAAGGGACTCCGGAGCCTGACGCGCTTCGATTTCTTGCAACAGGTCCTGGGCTTCGGCGCAATCGGGAGAGGCCTCCAACAATTGCCCACAGACCTTTCTGGCTTCATCGAACAGGCCCTGGGTGAGATAGAAACCGGCTTCTTCGATACGAGCCGTCACGTCCACAGCCGTGCTGGCGGTTTCTTTGGCGACCTCACTGCCCGCATCGTCTTCGACCTCAAAATCGGGCAACTGGTCAAGCTCGGTCAGCTCGAGCACCTCTTCATCGTCGTCAAAGGACAGAGACAGTTCTTCCTCGTCAAGCTCCAGGGCATCCGGTTCGGCGGCAACCTGCCCGGTGTCGCCGGACAAATCTTTAAAGGGACTGTCCAGTTCCAATTCCAGGGCACACTCGAGGTCCTCCGCCAGCAGTTCGGAATCGGCTTCTGTCGCCTCCGGTTCCGGGGGACTCTCCTCCGAGCCGGAATGGACTTCCTCAAGAAACTCCAGCGGGATCTCCTCCTCCAGTTCCTCCTGCGGCACCTCCACCGCCGGTTCAGGCGTTTCGGCAGCGGAAGTTTCCCCGGTCAATTCCAGTTCGTAGTCCGAATCGAGCGGAGCCACCTCAATCGCGGACTCCGCTACAGCCGTCGACTCGACGGTTTCGACCGTGGGCTCGGGAGACGACGTCACGGACTCGCCAACAGCGGCAGAAACGGTATGGAGTGTGGCCACAATCCGCTCTTCTTCGGGCAGCTGTTCCCGCAAATATTCGTAGAACGCTTTGAGCTGGGGGATGCGGTTGGCTTCAAGGAAAGCGGTTTTTGACGCTTCCAGAATCTTCAGGGCGGAACCGTACTCTGCGGCATCCAACAGGACCTGCACCTGCTCCTCAAGCAGATCCAAATCTCCGGGGGCCTGCGCCAGCAGGCGGTCGTAAAGGTCCCGGGCCTTGGCGTATTCACCCGTCTTCCCATAGGCCTGCGCCAGCAGCCGCACCGCCACGCCGTCGTCGAGAAGGCGGTCGGCATGGGGCTGCAACAGGGAAAGCCCTTCGCTCACCTGGCCCTGTTGCAACAGAGCCTGTCCCCGGGCAATGCTGAGGGCGTCTTCCCCCGGAAAGAAACGGTTGAAGATCTCACAAAGCTTCAGCACCTTGTCCGGCAGCTTCTTGCTCTGCAGGATCTTCAGCACCGCCTGAAAATCTTCCAGCGCCTCACTCTTGCGATCCTGCCTGGCGAAGGCTTCCGCCAGTTTTACCCGCAGATTGAGATTTTCCGGTTCCAGATCCCGCATCATCTGCAGAACCTTAACCGCCTCGGAAAAGTTCTGTTGACTTTCGTAAAGACCGATCAGAGCCCGGTATTCGGCCATGGCATTGCCGACCAGACCCTGTTTTACATTCAAATCAGCCAGTTCGAGATAAAGTTTCGGGTCGGAGGAATCGATCCGCTGCGCCTGTTTAAAAACCGCGATCGCTTTGAGATAGAAACCGTTTTCGGTGTAATACTTGCCGATTTTCTGATATTCCTCCAACGCCTTGGAGGACATCTGGCTGCGATTATACAGTTCGGCCAGCTTGAGCCGGCTCCGCAGATCCTTCGGATCAAGTTGCAGAACCTGCTCGTACTCCTTGATCGCTTTCGGGACCTGTCCCTTCAGCAAGAGTTTCTGCGCCGAGTTGAGTAATTTTTCTTTCTTGCTCAAATCCACCTACCCCTTTAAAAAACAAAGCGTATCCATGAACTTAAACCATCCCGCGCGAAGCTGTCAAGCTAAAGAAACGGCACGGCCGGATTGGCGGACACGACAACCTGGAAGAGTAAAGAACAAATCCTCGGGAAAGCCCCTCCAATCCCCGGCCCGCACGAGAGAACCCTATCCCGGCATACAATTCAACAAGCTTTACCGGCGCTGTCACTAAAATGCTCGCCGCGAAAAACACTTCGCAAAACGCCCCCTGCCTGTCGCAACAACCGAACCCAAAACACTTGGCAACGGGGGCAAGTTAAAGATTCATCAACCGGCGCACCTCGTCCCGGGACAAAACACGGTATTGCCCGGGCCCCAGGCTTTCCAGAGTGAGAAAACCGAAACCGATGCGCTGCAATCGGCTGACCTGATGCCCGACCGCCTCGAACATACGCCGCACCTGGCGATTGCGTCCTTCCGTAATGGTAATACGCACCCAACTATGAGAACCACCACTGCGGGTTACGGCGGCCCTGGCCGGGGCGGTCAAACCGTCTTCAAGCCGAACCCCCTGCTCAAGCTGCCGAATGGTTTCGGGCGCAACCGTTCCACGCACCCGCGCCAGATAGGTTTTTTCCACTCCATGGCGGGGATGGGCCAGATGTTGCGCCAGGGCGCCGTCGTTGGTCAACAGGAGCAGACCGCTGGTGGTCAAATCGAGCCGTCCCACCGGATAGAGCCGTGTCGGAATGTGCTTGACCAGGTCGATGACCACCGGTCGGCCCTGGGGATCGCTCAGGGTGGTCACGTAGCCAACCGGTTTGTGCAGCAAAATCGTATACCGTTCTCCTTCGCTCTGAATCGGCCTGCCGTCAACCTCGATGCGATCCTGTTCGGGATCCGCCCGGTCACCGAGAGAGGCGGTGCGACCGTTGACCCTGACCCGTCCGGCTTCAATCCATTTTTCCGCTTCCCGCCGGGAAGTCAACCCGACGGCGGACAATATTTTCTGGAGCCGTTGTTTCATTTCTTTCACTTTCACACAACCCGCCTAGGGCATGGGTTACGGTTTTGCGGAGGGGCACAACGAAATCGACAGGAATTTTCTGCGGAACCGTCAGAATCTTCGGAACGGTCGTCGTCGATCAATAATGGAACAGCAAAGGCGGCCTGCGGCCATAAAATCAGGGGGATCCTTCCTCAACTGACGAAGCCTCCGGAACAAGTTCGTTGAGTTCCTTCAGGGTAGGCAGACCCGCCAGATCCTTGAGGCCGAAAAATTCCAAAAACTCTTTACTGGTGCCGTAGATCATGGGCCGGCCCGGCACATCCTTTTTTCCCAGAATCCGCACCAACCGTTTATCGAGCAGAGTTTTCAATACGCCGCCCGAGTCGACCCCGCGAAGGTATTCGATTTCCGCCCGGATAATCGGTTGCCGATAGGCGATAATCGCCAGGGTTTCCAGGGCCGCGCGGGAAAACCGAAAGGGCTTGTTGCGACTCAACCGCCGGACCCATTCAGCATATTCGGGGCGGGTTCGGAATTGATAGCCCCCGGCGACCTGTTCCAGCAGAATGCCCCGACCGGCAGCGGCATATTCCTCACTCAACTGCCGCAGCAAGGGCAGAACCCGGTTTTTTTCCTCATCCAGAACCTCGGCGATCTGCGCCAGAGTAACCGGAGCTTCGGAAACGAAAATGAGAGCCTCGATAATCGGCTTCAAATCAGGCATAGCCAAGGTGGTCCTCGTCCAGCTCAAGATTTTCCAGCGCCTCGCCGGCTACCGCCGGGAACAACCAGATGGTACCGAAACGGGTATTTTGCAACAGCCGAACCATCCGCAGCTTGACCAGTTCCAGCATGGCCAGAAAGGTAACAATGAGCTCGGCGCGGTTCGGCCGCGCGCTGAACAGATCGGCGAAAGGAAGTTGTTCCCTGCCGGCCAGGCTGGACATAATCTGGTTGATGCGTTCGGTCACGGACAGCTGTTCAACGGTTACCTCATGGTAGGAATCCTTGGGAAGATTGCTGAGCATATCACGCAACACCTCGACCAGTTCGTAAATGCCGACACTTTGAAACTCATCCTCTTCCAGCGCCGCCAATTCCGGCGACGGAAACCGCCGGGAGAAAACATCGCGCCCCAGCACCAACCGCGCATCGAGCTGACCGGCCGCCTCTTTGTATTTCTGATATTCCAGCAGCCGTCGCACCAGTTCCGCCCGGGGATCCTCCTCTTCCTCCTCGCCGGTCTCCTCCTCGGCTTGCGGCAACAGCAGCCGCGATTTCAGGTGCAGCAGGGTCGCCGCCATCAGCAGAAATTCGCCGGCCACATCCAGGTTGAGACTCTGCATGGCATCGATGGTCGCCAGGTACTGGGCCGTGATTTCCGCAATGGGGATATGGTAGATATCCATCTCATTCTTGCGGATCAGGTGCAGCAGCAGATCAAGGGGACCTTCAAATTGTTCCAGTTTAACGGCGTAAGGCATGAACGCCCTCAACGACCAAAAAGAAAATTGACGACATGGACCACGGCGTAGATTTCGTT
>JARRKW010000133.1:0-5963 GCA_037387645.1 Desulfuromonadaceae bacterium | reverse complement strand
TTCCTATTTTCCGGGGGGTTGTGGTGCTTTGTTGGGGTAGCGCAATGGGTCGGAAAATCCGGATGAAAATAGTGTATGGCAATAAAGGCTAGGGTAATGTACATTTTTTGCATATAGTCCAAAGGACGCCGGCAGATGTAACTTCCTTTGCATCCCTGAAAAGCGGGCTTTTATCAGCTTGTTACAATTCCGCTCCGGACTGGCACGGTCGCTGCTAAACCTTTGGACATTCAATGACTCAAGGAGGTTCGAAGCTCATGATCCAGGCTGTCCTACTCTCTCTCCTGACCCTGCTGGCCCTCGGGCTGTTCTGTGGCGGAATCCTTTCGCCGGTAGCAACCAGCAACGCCCTGCCCGACCGAACTGCGGTGATCGACATGCACTGTCATGTCGCCGGCATCGGCGCCGGAGGAAGCGGGGCTTTCATTTCCGAGACCCTGCGTTCCAGTTGGAAATATGGCATCTATCTGAAAGCCTTCGGCGTCAGCGAGGACGACCTGAAGCGACAGGGGGATGGCCTCATTGTGCAGCGGATTGCCGAGGCCCTGGCCGCTTCCGATCGGGTCGGTGCCGCGGTGCTGCTGGCCCTGGACGGGGTGATCGATGAACAGGGCCAGCTTGACCGGCAGCGAACCGAGACCTACATTCCCAATGATTTTCTCGCCCGCGAAGTGGCCAAATATCCCAACCTCTATTTTGGCGCCAGCGTTAATCCCTATCGAACCGATGCCCTGGCGCGATTGGAACGGGCCAAGGCCGACGGCGCTGTGCTGATCAAATGGCTGCCGGCGATTCAACATATCGATCCGGCCGATGAGCGGCTGATTCCCTTCTATCAAAAACTGGTGGAATTGGATCTGCCCCTGCTGACCCATGCCGGCGACGAACATTCCTTCACCCGGGCCGACAACAGCCTGGGGGATCCGGTCCGATTGCGCCTGCCCCTGGAATTGGGGGTGACCGTGATCGCCGCCCATGTGGCCAGCAGCGGCAGCAACGACGGGGAAGACAACATGCAGCGCCTGCTGCCGCTGTTCGCCCGGTATCCCCGGCTTTATACGGATATTTCCTCCCTCACCCAGGTCAACAAGCTGCGCTTTCTCGCCCGGCTGAAGGCGGCCGATATTGATCCGCAGCGCCTGCTCTACGGCACCGACTTTCCCCTCATCAACACCGGCCTCACCTCGCCCTTTTTTTCCATCCCGCAGGCGGGACCGGGGAAGGCTCTGCCGCTGGTGCGGATCGATAATCCCTGGGATCAGGATGTTCAGTTGAAACTGGCCCACGGTCTGCCCACGGAAATCTTTGGGAATGCCCATCAACTGCTGCTGGAAAAACGGAGAGAGCCATGACCACAGCCAGCAACCGCCTGCCGCAAGCCTTTGCCTGGCTCAATGCCACCCAGTTTTTTGGTGCGCTTAACGACAATCTGCTTAAGCTTCTCATCATCTTCTTTCTCATCGCCCTGAAGGGTCCCGCTCAGGCCACCGGCGTTGCCGCCACCGCCGGCGCCCTGTTCGTCATCCCCTTTCTGCTCTTCTCCCCTCTGGCCGGAGCCCTGGCCGACAAGCTGAGCAAGCGAACCATCATTCTGGCCATGAAAGGGGCCGAGTTCGGTATCGCCCTGTTGGCGGTCATGGCCTTCACGGTGGGCAGCGAAGCCGGCCTGTATGCGGTACTTTTTCTCATGGCGACGCAGAGCGCCCTGTTCGGTCCGTCCAAGTACGGTATCGTTCCGGAACTGGTCGAGCGTGGGCAATTGTCGAAGGCCAACAGCCTGCTGGAATTGTTCACCTATCTGGCCATCATCCTCGGCTCGGCCCTGGCGCCGCTGCTGGTGCAGTTGAGCCAGGCCAGTTACCGGAGCGCGGCCTTCGCCTGTCTCGGGGTCTCCCTGGCCGGCCTGGCCGCTGGTTGGAAGATTGAAAAAACCGCGCCGGCCAATCCCGAGCGCCGGGTTTCGGCTGGCCTGGCCAGCGAAGTGAAGGAGGTTCTGGGCGAACTGCGCCAGGACGGCTATCTGTTGCTGGCCATTCTCGGTTCGGCCTATTTTCTCTTTCTCGGCGCTTTTGCCCAGATCGAGCTGATCCCCTTCGGCATGCAGGTCCACGGCCTGAGCCAGGAGCAGAGCGGCTACCTGTTTCTGGTGGCGGCCCTCGGCATCGGTCTCGGTTCCCTGTTGGCCGGTCGTCTTTCCGGGCGCAATGTCGAGTTCGGCGTGGTGCCCATCGGTGCCCTGGGGCTGACCCTGAGTGCCGGCGCCCTCTGGCTGATTCCGGCCAATCTGGTCCTGCATCTGCTGCTGGTGTTCGGTTTCGGGCTCAGTGCCGGTCTGTTTATCGTGCCGCTGCAGGCCTTCATCCAGTTCCGTGCGCCCCGGGAGAAGCTCGGCCGGATTCTGGCCGCCGGCTCTTTCCTCAGCTGGTGCGGGGTGCTGCTTGCTTCGGCCCTGACCTGGCTGCTCAGCGGCGTTTTCGGTTTCAATCCGGCCCAGGCCTTTTTGGTCCTCGGTCTGCTGACTCTCGGGCTGACCCTGGCGACCCTTTGGGTGCTGCCCGACTTCCTGCTGCGTTTTCTGGCCATCCTGGTAATGAAACTGGCTTACCGTATGGAGATCAGCGGCGAACAGCACGTCCCCGCCGAAGGCCCGGCCCTGCTGGTGGCCAACCACGTCTCCTGGGTTGACGCCCTGCTGCTGCTCGCCACGCAGCAGCGCCGCATCCGCTTCATCATGCATCGGGATGTCTACGCCGTCCGGCTGCTGCAACCCCTGTCCAGGCTGATGCAGGTCATTCCGGTGAGTTCCAGCGGTTCGCGGCGGGAGATGGTGGAGTTCGTCAAGGCTTCCCGTCAAGCTCTCGACGACGGCTATCTCCTTTGCATCTTCGCCGAGGGGATGATCACCCGTACCGGCATGCTGCAGCAGTTCAAAAGCGGTCTCGAAACCATCGTCAAGGGGACCGATTATCCCATCGTACCCGTCTATATCGGCGGCGCCTGGGGGAGTATCTTCAGCTATGCCCACGGCAAGCCCCTGGCCAAGCTGCCGACCAGTCTGCCCTATCCGGTCTCCATCGGTTTCGGCCGGCCGCTGCCGGCAACGGCGACGGCCGGTGAGGTGCAACAGGCAGTGGCGGAACTGGCCTACGACTATTTCGAAGGGCAAAAAAGTAAACGGAGCTCCCTGGCCGCCCTGTTTATCCGAGCCGCCCGCAGCAACTGGAGCCGGCCGGCCCTCAGCGATAGCGGCGGTCAGCAGCTCAGCTACGGTCGAACTCTGGCCGCTGCCCTGACCCTGGCGAAACGGCTGGAACCGCTGGTCGCGCAGGAGCAGACGGTCGGCCTGTTGCTGCCGTCGTCGGTGGGCGGCGCCCTGGCCAACCTGGCCGTGCCGATGCTCGGCAAGGTGCCGGTCAATCTCAACTACACCGCGTCCCATGAAGCGCTGGACTCCGCCCAGCAGCAGTGCGGGATCACCAGCCTGATCACCAGCCGCCGTTTTGTCGAACACTTTCCGCAACTGCCCCTGCCGGAACGGGTCCTCTATCTGGAAGATCTGCTGGCGGACCTCGGCAAGGCCGACAAACTGCGCGCCTTGATCAGGGCCCGGCTGTTGCCGGTCCGTCTGCTGCTGAATATTCCCCGCCGCTGTGGCGAACAGCTGGCGACGGTCATCTTTTCTTCCGGTAGCACCGGCGAACCGAAGGGGGTCATGCTCAGTCAGCACAATATCATTTCCAACCTGGAAGCGATCCGCATGGTAGCCGGGATCAGTCCCGTGGACAATGTTTGCGGTGCGCTCCCCTTCTTTCATGCCCTCGGTTTTACCGCCACGCTCTGGCTGCCTTTGCTCAGTGGTTTTTCGGCCAGTTATCACAGTAATCCGCTGGAGGCGGCCGCCATTGCCAAGCTGGTGCGCAAGCACCGTTCAACCCTGCTGCTGACCACGCCGACCTTCCTGGCCAGCTATCTGCGACGCGCCAAGGCGGAAGATTTCGCCAGCCTGCGCCTGGTGGTAACCGGCGCCGAGAAGCTGAAAAGCCGACTGGCCGAAGCCTTTGCCGAAAAATTCGGCTTGCGCCCGCTGGAAGGGTACGGCGCCACTGAACTGGCCCCGCTCATCACCCTGAGTCTACCCGATCTGGAACAGGGTGACGTGAAGCAGCCGGGGTACAAAACCGGCAGTGTTGGCCGGCCGATCCCCGGCGTGGTGCTGCGGGTGGTCGACCCGGAGACCCATCAGCCCCTGCCTACGGGCGAGAACGGCCTGCTTCTGGTCAAGGGCCCCAACCTGATGAGCGGTTATCTGCACCGCCCCGACAAAACCGCCGAGGCCATTATGGACGGCTGGTACGTGACCGGCGACATCGGCCGTATCGACCGCGACGGTTTCCTGCACATCACCGACCGCCTCGCCCGTTTCAGTAAAATCGGAGGGGAAATGGTGCCCCACATCAAGGTCGAGGAGGTCTTCTACCGCGAGCTGGGATTGACCGGGAACGTTTTGGCCGTGACCGCGATCCCCGACGACAGGAAAGGGGAAAAGCTGGTGGTGATCTATACCGCGGAGGCGGGCGAAAAAGAGCATCTGGTGCGGATCAGTAAAGAAAGCGAGCTGCCCAACCTGTGGCGGCCGCAGCCGGAAAACTTCATCCAGGTTCCGGAGCTGCCCCTGCTTGGCAGCGGCAAGCTGGATTTGGGCGCTTTGCGGAAACTGGCGGCGGAATTTGCGTCATAACTCCGGAAAGGAGAGTGAACCATGCGTATGAGCAGAATACTTTTGAGTGGTTTGGCCGCGCTGACATTTCTTTCAACGGCAATCGATGAAACCTTCCGTACCGCCGGGGATGTCGTGAAAGAAAATCCGCGTTACCAGAACCAGCGCAACGAACCGAAGCCGACAGTGTCATTGCCGACCCCAGGCGCGGAAGAGGATTATTACTACAAAGCTGAGGTTCTGGTGAAAACCCACGGACCGGCACAGATTGAATCTTTGAGTCTGCAGCAAACGGAGGATGTGTCTGAATTCTGGAGATGATGACTTGTCCAATTCTCTCCACCTGTTGTCAGGTGAAACCAGCTAGGCATTATTGCCGTAACGTCGTCCATGCTTTACCGGGGGAAATATTAGTAGGGGTCGACCTTGACCAAGAATGCCAAAGACTTGGTTTGATTCGAAAAAGGATGGAACCATTGCCAACAAGAACCTAGAATTTCTTTCCGAAGTCAAGGTCATGCCGAAATTGTATGGAAGAAATAAGGAGACATTCTATCCACCGTTCTGTGCTAATTTTTCAGGAGAAAATCTGGGGTGCTGCCCATATTTCTGGGCAATAACGCGAAAGAGGTTGTATGGACCGGGTCGACGGATGAGATTGCTGCAAACGAAAACCTGAAAGCCCGCTATCTGGGGGTTTAATAACTCACTGGATTCGAGGCGCAATGTATGAATAAGGACCGATCATAGCCGGGCTGAATGGTTCTTATGCCCGGACCACTTGGGCAGTTTGTCACAGATGTCAATCAGCCTCTGGCTATAGAAAATATGGCAGGTTGGTTTGAATGAATCCGGCGTCTCAGCGCCGGGCCCAAAGTCAAACAGAGAGGGAAAGGCAAGCCACATCTTGCGCCCTTCATCGGCAATCGGAGTCCCGCACTGGCTGCAACTGACCTTGCAGGGCTGGATGCGCTCATTCATGCCTTGCTCGCTATGGTAAAAACGCAGCAGATCCAAGCCGGCAACGAACCGCACCTGATGTTTGTGAAAGATGGCCGCCCATTGCATAGGGGCGCCATGCAGCGTCTGGCATGCTCTGCAGTGGCAGAGTTTCGCATCCACCGGGTCGGCGTTCACTTCGTATCGAACGTTGCCACAAAAGCATGCGGCCCGGTATTTTGGGATAAACGCCGAATCATCAAGGGAGGCATATTCGGGTCCGAATCGGTTTTTAGCGGAAAGCATC
>JARRKW010000132.1:0-6225 GCA_037387645.1 Desulfuromonadaceae bacterium | reverse complement strand
GATCGAAGCTGACTATTTTTTTGTCAGCCCCCGAAGCAGCGCTTACCGGATAGGCAGGATTCTCTTAATTGAGTGTTTTGTTGCTGTGTTTTCAGTAAGTTGCAGTTGGCATGCAAGGTGCTAAAAAGACGGTATGGCGGATGTGGCACAGCGTCGTGACTCCATCCCCTAGCTAGGCAACGAGGCCCCATGGAGAAATCCGTGGGGTTTTTTATTTCCACCGGCAGCAGAACGCCATTAAGCGTTGGAAGGAGCAGGAATCATGGCAAACGTATGCCCGATGATGAATAAAAAGGCTCAAACCGACCACCCCTGCTTCGGGGGCGACCACAGCAAGGGGGGGCGTATCCATCTCCCGGTTGCGCCGGGTTGCAACATCAAGTGCGGTTTTTGTGAACGCAAGTTCGACTGCGCCAATGAAAGCCGTCCCGGGGTTACCAGCAGGGTGTTGTCGCCGGCCCAGGCCCTGGAGCGCGTGCGGCTGGTCAAGCAGCATATGGAACGGCAGGGCGGAGCTCCCCTGAAGGTGGTGGGCATAGCCGGTCCCGGCGACCCCTTGGCCAATCCGAAGACCTTTGCAACCTTCGACCTGGTACGGGCGGCTTTTCCTGAGATGATCCTCTGTTTGTCCACCAATGGCCTGTTGTTGCCGGAGATGATGCCGAAAATTCTGGCGGCCGACGTACACAGCCTCACGGTGACCATCAATGCTCTGACGCCTGAGACCGGCGCCAAGGTCTATCCCTGGATCCGTTATCAGGGGGTCCGGCTGGAAGGAGAAGAGGCCTCGGCCTTGCTTATCGCCCAGCAGTTCAAAGGTCTGCAATTGGCAGCCATGGCCGGATTGCTGGTCAAGGTCAATCATGTCTATATCCCGGGCGTCAACGATCATGAAACCATCGATCTGGCGGTCAAGGTCCGCAATCTGGGGGCGGCCATGATGAACATCATTCCGGTGATCCCTCTGGGCCTGTTCCAGGAGATCGAACCGCCCTCGGAATCGGTGATGGACATCGTTCGTAACCAGGCGGAATTGATTCTTTCCCAGGCCCGCCATTGCAAACAGTGCCGTGCCGATGCCGCCGGCCTGGTCGGTCAGGATCTCGATCTCGATGCCTTGGCCAAGCGGGCCAATTGACTTCCGGAAGGATTTTTGTGATGTCGGAACGGCTCAATCTGACCATTACCACCCTGCTGCAACGGTACCCTGAAGCCCGCTCGGTCTTTGTGGCCCACGGGCTGGAGGGACTGGTGAGTGAGGATGGTCTGCGGGCGCTTGCCCCTTTTCTGACGCTGGGTACCGCTTTACGCAGTCGCGGGATTGCCACCGAGTCCTTTATGCGTCTGCTGGACGGGTACGGCCGAGCAGACCCTCGATGCGCCGGGGTTGGCGGATATCCGCAAGAGCGGTGAGCTGACCCTGCTGGCCCTGATGCCCTGCGGGCTCAAGGTCCCTTTTGGCAAAGCCTTGAGTGCCTTTCTCGAAGATCTCAAAGTCCGTGAGGGGCTGTCCATTACCTATGCCGTGGAGGGCAATCTCAACCAGGAGCTTTCCTACTACCCTTACGTGGAAACCATCGAGGCGCTGGAGGAGCTGCCCGATATTATTGTCTCCGCTGATTTCAATGTCTTTTATCAGCATCACTTTTATCGACGTTTTGTCGAACCGGGCCATCTGGTCGGCTACGGTCAGGTGGCGCCTTGCCCCGCCTTTGCTGAGGCCGGCTTGAACGATTCACGCGGGGAGTATTTTCTTTTCGGGGTCAACCCGCTGGTCCTGGTGGTTGATCTCGACCGGATCGGCGATCGCCCGTTGCCGGGGCTTTGGGCCGATATTCTTGACCCTGTCTGGAAGAATGATGTGATCCTCCGTGGCAATGACGACTTCTATTGCCATGCCGTGCTGTTGCCTCTGTTTCAGGAGGGCGGTGAGGAGGCCCTGTTGCGGCTGGCCGGCAATGTGCGGGCCGGTATGCATCCGGCGCAAATGGTCAAACAGATCGATAGCGGTCAGGGAGGAGCGCTCTATGTCATGCCCGAATTTTTCGCCCATCGGGTGAAAAGAAAGGAGCGGATCGCCATCATCTGGCCCCGGGATGGCGCCTTGGCCAGTCCGGTCACCCTGCAGGTTAAACGCAACAGGGTCGCTGAACTGAAACCGGTACTCGACTGGTTGACCGGGTCGGAACTGGCGCGTACCCTGGTGGGCGCGCGGTTTCCCGTCCCCAATGCCGAGGTCGAAGGGGACCTGCAACAGCTGCCATTGAAGTGGCTGGGTTGGGACTGGTTGCGCAACAACGATCTGCGCCGGGTCAATGCCGAAATCGACCGGATCTTTCTGCCCGCCGTGGCCGGGAGGCCGGCATGAAACTGGTGACCGTCGCCGGCCCCCCTTCCTGCGGCAAGACCTCGGTGATTCTGCAGGTCGCCAAGGGGTTGCGGGCCGCCGGGTTGCAGCTCGGGGTGGTTAAGTTCGACTGTCTGTTCAGCGATGATCAGCAACGTTTTGCAGCCGCCGGCCTGGCGGTCAAGACAGGCCTAGCGGGGGGACTCTGTCCCGATCATTTCTTTATCGCCAATATTGAGGAGGCCGTTCAGTGGGGGCGGCGCCGGGGCTTGGATTACCTCATCAGCGAAAGTGCCGGCCTCTGTAACCGCTGCTCACCCCATCTGAATCAGGTGCTGGCGGTTTGCGTTATCGACAATCTCAGTGGTGTGCATACCCCGCGCAAGATCGGTCCCATGCTCAGAAATGCCGATCTGGTCGTTATCACCAAAGGGGACATCGTCTCCCAGGCCGAGCGGGAAGTTTTCGCCTTCCGCGTCAAGCAGGTCAATCCCAAGGCGGCCGTATTGCCCATCAACGGGCTGACCGGTCAGGGCAGCCTGCTGCTGCAGCGGCATTTCGAAAATGCGGCCGAGCTGGACAGTCTGACCGGCGAACGGTTGCGTTTTTCCATGCCGGCCGCGCTCTGTTCCTACTGTCTGGGAGAAACCCGGGTCGGCCGGGATTGCCAGATCGGGAACCTTAAAACCATGGACTTTTCATGATCGAGGATGGCCTGCTGGCTACGCCATACCGGGAGTTGCTGCTGCAGTATCCTTTTCTGAGCGATTTTTTTAGCGCCCAGGGGCTGCCGTTACCGGCAGCCGCCTGCTCTTTGGCGGTTTATTTCGATCATTTGTCGGAGAACCATGTTGCTGACCTGGGCCTGGGCCGGGAGGAGCTGAAAATACGTTTTCTCGGTTTCTTCCGGCAGATGGAAACCTTCCGGAGCGAGGGCAAGGAGTCGGTGCGGCAGGTGACCATCCTCGGTGGACATGACAAGAACGGTTGCGAGGAGAAGGTTCGGCTGGAATTGCGGCCCGGCGACGTCGTCTCGGTGGTCGGGCCGACCGGTTCCGGCAAGAGTCGTCTGTTGGCCGATATTGAATGTCTGGCCCAGGGGGATACCCCCAGCGGACGGCGGATCCTGATCAACCAGGCCCCCCCGCAGGCAAGTGCCCGGCTGTCGGGGGAGGGGCAGCTGGTGGCCCAGCTGTCGCAAAATATGAATTTCGTCATGGATCTGTCGGTACGGGAATTTCTGCAGATGCATGCGGAAAGCCGGCTGGTGGCAGATCGTACCGAGGTCATCGGGCGCATTTACGATACGGCGGTGGCCCTGGCCGGGGAACCCTTCACCCTCGATACCCCGGTCACCGCCCTTTCCGGCGGACAGTCGCGTGCCCTGATGATTGCGGATGTGGCCTGTCTCAGTGCTTCCCCCATTGTCCTGATTGACGAAATAGAAAACGCCGGGGTGGACCGGCGACGGGCGCTGGAGTTGTTGGTGCAGCAGGGAAAAATCATCCTTTTGGCCACCCACGATCCATTGCTGGCTCTGCTTGCCGAGCGGCGGCTGGTGATAAAGAACGGGGCCATTGTCGCGGTTCTGGAAACCAGCGCGCAAGAACAGACTGATCTGGTTCGGTTGGATGCCTTCGACCGACAACTGGCCCTGTTGCGGGAGCAGTTGCGATGCGGGGGGCGTATCCGGCTGGATAAAGCAATTTTCGGGGGACACTAGCCCGATACTTTTCCCGCGGCGAAGGCTTAGCCGAAGCGAAAATCCAGCTGTTTGAGGACCGATTTCAACCTGTTTGAAAACTCCCTTAGCTATGGGGCGAAAAAGGAAGGGCTATTTCGGTTTTGTCTCATTTAGCGGAGCCTGTTTCCAGCAACGGTTTTAAAAATCTGTCGAAGGTGGTGCGCTGTTTGCCGGTCAAAAGATCGATATTTCCTTCATTATCAAGCAGAAAGGTGCCGACGCCCACCACGGTCTTAACCAGATAGCCACTGCCGGCGACGATTTTTTCAATTTCATCGGTTCGCTTCCGCAGCAGATGCTGCAATATTTCCAGATCGATTTCCATTGTTCTCTCCACGTGGGTTTTCGTTGAATATCTCTGTATCCATGAAGTTGTGTAACCAAACAAGCCAGTGACTCGTTATTCTCGGGCGCTGCTTGTGCGAACGTCTTTTTCCGTTGGGCCGTCAATCCGTTGACTGGGAAAAGATTTTTTTCCGGCCAAGACGTTTTTTCGGTGGTATGGATTCCCCGGCTAAAAAAATATCATTTTAAATTCCATGGGAATACAAATATCTATGTCCGGCTGTTTTCCTATCCTCCCCGAATGGACAAAATGGTTTGATGTGTTGGATCAAGTTTTGCTTATGGCTGCCATAATATGCTGTTATCGATGTTGTTTTTTGTCAAAGGGGACAGGTAACCGTTTTGCCACTTCTGTTTTGCAATCAATTTCTATCTGGGGGGATTTCGCGAACCGGAAGGCAGCATGACCAATATGTCCTAAATATCCTACAGATTCTACAGGTGAATTCGGCGAAAACGGATATTCAATCAGGAGATGACCCATGAAAGACCTTAAGCTTGCGAACAAAATCTATCTTTTGAGTTTCACGGTTATTTTGATTTTCATACTGACCATCAGCTGGGTTTATACGCGGTCGAAAAATCAATTTTATGTTCAAAAGCAGATTGAGGTCAAACATGCCGTCGAATCGGCCTACGGCATTGTTGAACACCTGGTGAAAGAGACCCGGGCGGGGAAGATTTCCGAAGCGGTCGCCAAACAGGAAGCGAAGGATATTATCCGTGACCTTCGTTATGATGGGACCAATTACTTTTGGATCAGTGATCTTTCCCCGCAGATGCTCATGCATCCCATTGATCCGGGTTTAGAAAGTCGGCCATCCTCAGAACTTGTCGATGCCAATGGCAAGACGTTTATGGTGGATCTGGCGAAGGTGGCCCAGGAGAAGGGGGAAGGTTTCGTCGATTATCAATGGGCCAAGCCGGGATCCGATGATCCGGTTGCCAAAATGTCCTTTACCAAGCTGCTTCCCGAATGGGGTTGGACGGTCAACAGCGGTCTTTATCTGGATGATGTCGAAACCGCCTTCGCTAAAATTCGAAATTTGGTTCTGGGTCTCTCCATCATCGTTGTTTTGGGGGCGTTGCTGTTCGCCTATTATGTTGCGCGAAGTGTTTCCGTGCCCATGGGACGGGCAGTTGAGATGATCGAGGCATTGGAACAGGGCAACCTTGATTTACGCCTGCATTTGGATCGGAAGGATGAGATCGGTCGGTTGGCCAAAGCCATGAATTCCTTTGCCGACAACATGCGTGACGAAATCTTGACGGCCTTCAACAGACTCGCCGCAGGGGATTTTACCTTTGCAGCCAGGGGGGTGATTCGGGCGCCGTTGGCCAAAACGAACGCGGCTCTGAACGAAATCATGGCCAACATCCAAATCGCCGGCGAGCAGATTTCCTCCGGCAGCTCCCAAATCTCCGATTCAAGTCAATCCCTTTCACAGGGGGCAACGGTGTCGGCCAGTTCCCTCGAAGAAATTTCCGCGTCCTTGAACGAGATTTCAACGCAAATCAAGCTGAACGCCGAAAATGCCGGTAAGGCGAACCAGCTTTCCATTGAGGCCAAAATGGCCGCCGAAATGGGCAATCGGCATATGGCTGAAATGGTTTCGGCGATGAACGAAATCAACGAATCCGGTGGTAACATCTCCAAGATCATCAAGGTTATCGACGAAATCGCCTTCCAGACCAACCTGCTGGCCCTCAATGCTGACGTCGAAGCGGCCCGGGCGGGACAGCACGGCAAGGGCTTCGCGGTCGTGGCCGAAGAGGTACGCAACTTGGC
>JARRKW010000131.1:0-4891 GCA_037387645.1 Desulfuromonadaceae bacterium | reverse complement strand
CCGTTTTGCGCCGGCTTTGGTCCGGTTGAGTAGCTGAGGGCGGGAAGGTTGCATCCCCCGACCGGGTAAATCTTTGCTATCATTATTATATCGGATTGATCGGTGGACATGGTTTGTGGCCGGGAGATCGGGGTTGCCATGGTATCGAGCGTGAAGCAACGGCTGTTTTTTCTGGTGTTGGTGGCGTTGTTGGGCGCTGCCTTCTACTGCTGGCGGGAACAGCGGCAACCGGTGGCCGCTGCGGATCTGACCCTGTTCGGCAATGTCGATATCCGCAAGGTTGATCTCGGTTTCCGGGTGGGAGGACGCCTGGCCGTACTGCCGTTCCAGGAAGGCGATCGGATCGCCGCCGGAGCGCTGGTGGCCCGACTGGACCCCACCCCTTATCAGGATGAGCTGAATCTGGCCCTGGCGCAGCAGCAGCAGGCCGAGGCGCAACTGGCGAAACTGGAAGCCGGCAGCCGGCCCCAGGAGACCGCCCAGGCCGAGGCCCTGGTGCGGGAGCGGCAGGCCACCCTGGACAATCTGGACCTGGAATATAAGCGGCTTCAGGCTCTGCTGGAAAGTGGCGCGGTGGCCCGCCAGGTTTTTGATAACATCAGCGCTACCCGGGCTGAAGCCAGGGCCCGACTGGCCACCTCCCGGGAAGGCCTGAACCTGGCTCGGGAAGGCTTTCGCAGTGAAGATATCGCGGCGGCCCGGGCCGATCTGCGGGCCGCCGAGGCGCGCACGGCGGTAGCCCGAACCCGGCTGGAGGATATCCGCTGTCTGGCCCCGGCCGAGGGTGCTGTGCTGACCCGGGTGGAGGAGCCCGGCGCCATCGTCGCCGCCGGGCAGACCGTTCTGACCCTCTCCCTCGACACTCCGGTGTGGATCCGGGCCTATATCGAGGAACCGGACCTGGGCCGCATTTATCCCGGCATGCCCGCCCGGGTCTTTACCGATTCCCGGCCGCAGCAGCCCTACCGGGGGCAGATCGGGTTCATCTCCCCGGAAGCGGAATTCACCCCCAAAACCGTCCAGACCGAAGAGTTGCGCACCCGCCTGGTCTACCAGCTGCGCATCATCGCCGACAATCCCGATCAGGGGCTGCGCCAGGGGATGCCGGTGACGGTGACGCTGGCGCCCGAGAATCCTTTCCCGGCCGCGGATTAGTCCCCATGGCCGCCGCATCCCTGCGCATCGACCAGCTGGGTTATCGCTACGGGGAACAGCTCCCCTGGGCGTTGGCGGAACTGTCCGCCACCATCCGCCCCGGCCGGGTGACCGGTCTGGTCGGTCCCGACGGCGCCGGCAAAACCACCCTGATGCGGCTGGTGGCCGCGCTGCTTTTGCCCGTCGCGGGACGCATCGAGGTTTTCGGTCTGGATACCCGCCATCAGGCCGAAGAGCTGCACCGGATCATCGGCTACATGCCGCAGAAATTCGGTCTCTATGAGGATCTGTCGGTCATGCAGAACCTGCGGCTCTATGCCGATCTGCAGAATGTGACCGGGGCCGAGCGGGAACGGGTTTTTCAGCGGCTGCTGGCCTTTACCGGGCTGGAGCCTTTTCAGCAGCGTCTGGCCGGGCGGCTCTCCGGGGGCATGCGGCAGAAGCTCGGTCTGGCCTGTGCCCTGATCCGCAAACCCAGGCTGTTGCTCCTCGATGAACCGAGTGTCGGGGTGGACCCCATCAGTCGCCGGGAGCTGTGGCGCATGGTGCAGGAACTGGTGGATGAGCAGACCGCCGTGGTCTGGTCCACCGCCTACCTGGACGAGGCTGAGCTCTGTCAGGAGGTGCTGCTGCTCGATGGCGGTCGCCTGCTCTTTGCCGGTCCGCCCCGGCAGATGACCGAGCAGCTGGCGGGGCGTTGCTTTCAGTTGCGGGGGATTGCCGGGAACCGCCGGCAGGTCCTGACCCGGCTGCTGCAGCGACCGGAGGTGCAGGACGGTATCGTCCAGGGGAAAAATGTGCGCCTGGTTGTGCGACCGCAGCGGGCGCCCCCCGCTGCCGCGGAGCTCGACCCGACCGCCGGCCTGGTGGCGGTGGCGCCCCGTTTCGAGGATGCCTATGTCGATGCCCTGGGGGGCGGGCCGGGGGGGATATCGGCCCTGGCGGAACGGATGCCCCCCTGGGAGCATCGGCAGGAGACGGTGGTTGCCGCCGCCGGTTTGAGTAAACGCTTCGGTGATTTCACCGCGGTCGACGACATCAGTTTCGAGATTTGCCGGGGGGAAATTTTCGGTCTGCTCGGCCCCAACGGCGCCGGCAAATCGACTACCTTCAAGATGATGTGCGGCCTGCTGCGCCCCTCGTCCGGCAGCGGTCGGGTGGTCGGTCTCGATCTGCAGAGCGCTCCGGGGAAGGCCCGCTCCCACCTCGGCTACATGGCGCAGAAATTTTCCCTCTACGGCGATCTTTCCGCCCGGCAGAATCTGGAATTTTTTTCCCGGGTCTACGGCCTGCGCGGATCCGGGCAACGGAACAGGGTCGAGCAGATGATCGAGATTTTCGGTCTGCAACCGCACCTGCAGGCCTCGGCCAAGGATCTGCCCCTCGGTTTCAAACAGCGGCTGGCCCTGGCCTGTGCGGTCATGCATGAGCCGGCGGTGCTGTTTCTGGATGAACCGACCTCCGGGGTCGACCCTCTGACCCGTCGGGAATTCTGGACCCATATCAATGGTCTGGTGGAGCATGGTGTGACGGTGCTGGTGACCACTCACTTCATGGACGAGGCGGAATTCTGCGACCGCATCGGGCTCATCTACCGGGGGCGGATGATTGCCTGCGATGCCCCGGCGGAGCTGAAGGCGCAGGCGGCTTCCCCAACCCTGGCCGACCCGACCCTGGAGGATGCCTTCATCGATCTGATCCGGCAGTGGGACCGCCGGCAGGGGGAGCTGCCATGAACCTGTCCCTGCGCCGGGTGAGCGCCCTGATCCGGAAGGAGTTCGTACAGATCCGACGGGATCCGAGCAGCCTGATGATTGCCTTCATCCTGCCGGTCATCCTGCTCTTTCTCTATGGCTACGGGGTTTCCCTCGATGCCCGGGAGATCAAGCTCGGGGTGGCGCTGCTCGATGGGGGGGAGGAGGCCGAGGAATTGACGGGCGCCTTTCTGGCCAGCCCCTATTTCCGGGTGCAGGTGAGCCGGAGTGAAGCGCAGCTGGAGCAGGAATTGCTGGCGGGAAATTTGCGGGGGCTGGTGGTGATCCCCCAGGATTTTTCCCGGGAGGTGGAAAAACCGGCCGGCGCGGTCCGCCTGCAGGTCATTGCCGATGGCAGCGAGACCAATACCGCCAACTATGTGCAGAATTATGCCCAGGGGGTGGTGCTCAACTGGTGGCAGCTGCGGCAGCGCCAGCGGGGCGAGGTGCTGCCGCCCGGTCCGCAGCTGCTGACCCGGATCTGGTTCAATCCCGAGCTGGAAAGCCGCAATTCCCTGATTCCCGGGGCGCTGGCCATCATCATGGCCATTATCGGCACCCTGCTGACCGCCCTGGTGGTCTCCCGGGAATGGGAGCGGGGGACCATGGAGGCTCTGATGGCCACCCCGGTGGCCATTGTTGAACTGGTGGTCGGCAAACTCATTCCCTATTTCATTCTCGGCATGGGGGCCATGCTGGGGAGCGTGGCCATTTCCGTTACCCTTTTCCAGTTGCCTTTTCGCGGCTCGCTGTTGGCGCTGCTGCTCAGCGCCGCCGCCTTTCTGCTGGCGGCTCTGGGGCAGGGATTGCTGATCAGCGCCGCCGCCAAGAATCAGTTCATTGCGGCCATGGTGGCTCTGGTCTCCGGATTTCTGCCGGCCTTTCTGCTCTCCGGCTACATCTTTGAAATCGCCTCCATGCCCCCGTTGGTTCGGGCTCTGACCCATATTATTCCGGCCCGCTATCTGGTGACCAATCTGCAGACCCTGTTTCTGGTGGGAGATGTCTGGCCCCTGCTGACCCCCAATATCCTGATATTGTTGCTGCTGGCCGCGCTCCTCTTTGTCCTGACCGCCAGAAAAACCGTCAAGCGGCTGAGGTGAAATATGTTGAATCGTATTCTCGCCCTGATCATCAAAGAACTGCTGGCGCTGCTGCGGGACAAAAAAGGCCGCTTTGTCCTCATTGTTCCGCCCCTGATTCAGCTGCTGATCTTTTCCTTCGCCGCCACCCAGGAGGTCAAGAATCAGACCCTGGCCGTGCTCAATCTCGATGCCGGTCGACCGGCCCTGACCCTGGCCCACGATTTCATGGCGGCTACCACCTTCAGCCGAGTCATCCCCCTGCAACGGGATGCGGATATTCCGGGGGTGATTGACCGGGAAGAGGCCCTGGCGGTGCTGCGGATTCCTGAGGATTTTTCCCGGAATCTGGAGGGGGGCCGGGCGGCCCAGGCCGGTTTTATTTTGGATGGGCGGAAAACCAACGCCGCCCAGATCGTGCAGGGCTATGCCCTGACCATCCTTTATCGCTATCGCCTGCGGCTGGGGGCCGGCGGTCGGCTGCCCGATATCCAGCTGGTGCCGCGCAACTGGTTCAACCCCAACCTCAATTTCCGCTGGTATACGGTGCCGAGCCTGGTCTGCATTCTGACCACCGTTATCGGTCTGCTGGTCACCAGCCTGTCCGTGGCCCGGGAACGGGAAATGGGCACCTTCGAACAGCTGCTGGTGTCGCCGCTGCATCCCCTGGAAATTCTCATCGGTAAGGCGGTGCCGGCCCTGCTGGTGGCCATCCTGGAGGGGGTGGTGATTCTGCTGGTCGGGGTGTTTTTGCTTAAAGTCCCCTTCAACGGCTCCCTGCCGCTGCTGTTCGGCAGTATGACGGTTTTTCTTTGCGCCATCATCGGGGTCGGCCTGTTCGTTTCTGCCCTTTCCACCACCCAGCAGCAGGCGGTGCTGGGGTCTTTCATGTTCCTGGTG
>JARRKW010000130.1:0-6321 GCA_037387645.1 Desulfuromonadaceae bacterium | reverse complement strand
CTGAGCTGGGAGCGCCGCTGGTTGTGTGTAATGAGAGCCATCGTTTCATGGTGGCTGAGCAGTTGCGCTGCGTCAATCAGGAGGCCTCGGCCATTCTGCTGGAACCGGTTGGCCGGAATACCGCTCCGGCAGTGGCGGTTGCCGCCCTACAGGCTATGGCGGATGGGAATGATCCGCTGTTGCTGGTGTTGCCCGCGGATCATGTCATTGTCGATGAGGCCGCCTTGCGTGCCGCGGTGGCCGCCGCCGTGGGCGAGGCGGAAAAAGACCGCCTGGTAACCTTTGGTATTGTGCCGACCGGTCCGGAAACCGGCTACGGGTATATCCGAACCGGAGCTTCCCTTTCCTCTGTTGACGGAGGCGCATTCGAGGTGGCCGCCTTTGTCGAAAAACCCGATCTGGAAACCGCTCGCGGTTATATTGCCGCCGGGGACTATTTCTGGAACAGCGGGATGTTTCTGTTCCGGGCCTCGGTTTATCTGCGGGAATTGGAACGATTTGCGCCGGAAATGTTGACTTACGGTCGCGAGGCTTTGGTCGGAGCGATAGCCGACCTCGACTTTATTCGTCTGGATTCCGCTGCTTTTGCCGCCTGCCCGGGCAACTCCATCGACTATGCGGTAATGGAGAAGACTTCCGCTGCGGCGGTGATTCCCCTGGCTGCCGGCTGGAGCGACGTCGGTTCCTGGTCGGCGCTTTGGGAGGTGGGGGCGAAGGATACCGAGGGAAATGTAATCCGCGGGGATGTGTTGACTGAGGGGACCCATGATTGTTATCTGCATGCCGGCAGTCGCATGGTTGCCGCGGTTGGCCTGGAAGGGCATGTGGTGGTGGAAACCGCCGACGCGGTCCTGGTTGCCGCCAAGGACCGGGTGCAGGAGGTCAAGGAAATCGTGGCTCAGTTGAAGCGACAGGGGCGTGAGGAAGCGTTGCTGCATCGACGGGTCAATCGACCCTGGGGAACCTATGAATGTATCGGCAGCGCGCCTCGCTATCAGGTCAAGAAGATCGTGGTCAAGCCCGGAGCCAGCCTGTCCCTGCAATTGCATCATCACCGGGCCGAGCACTGGATCGTGGTCAAGGGAACGGCTCGGATTACCCGGGGGGAGGAAACCTTTGTCATCAGCGAGAACCAGTCGACCTATATCCCCCTGGGTACCGTACATCGGCTGGAAAATCCCGGCAAGATTCCGCTCGAGCTGATCGAAGTCCAGTCGGGCAGTTATCTGGGAGAAGACGACATCGAAAGGTTCGATGACACCTATGGGAGGTCCTGAGGTGACTATGGCCGCACTGAACTGTTTCAAGGCTTACGATATTCGGGGCCGTATTCCCGATGAGCTCAATGAAGAGGTGGCTTACCGTATCGGCCGGGCTTACGCTGAATTTCTCTCCCCCTCCCGGGTGATTGTCGGCCGGGATGTGCGCCTGTCCAGTGAAGCCCTCTGTCGGGCGTTGTCCCGGGGATTGATCGAAGGCGGAGCCGATGTGCTGGATATTGGTTTGTGCGGTACCGAGGAGGTCTATTTCGCCACCTTTTTCAGTGCCGCCGATGGGGGGATCATGGTCACCGCCAGCCACAACCCCATGGATTACAACGGCATGAAACTGGTGCGCCGGGAAAGCCGGCCTATCAGCGGTGACAGCGGTCTGCACACCATCCGGGAGTTGGCGGAAAAAGGGATGTTCCGTCCCCCGGCAAAGATCGGAAAGGTTGAACAGTTGCCCATGAAGGTGCCCTATGTGCGGCATCTGCTCGGGTACATCGACACCAGGCAATTGCGGCCGCTGAAGATTGTGGTCAATGCCGGTAACGGTTGTGCCGGACCGATCATTGATCTGCTGGAAAAGCAACTTCCTCTCGAGATGATTAAAATTTGCCACCAGCCGGATGGTTCCTTCCCCAACGGCATTCCCAATCCCCTGTTGCCGGAGAATCGTGAAATCACCCGGCAGGCGGTGCTGGAACAGGGAGCCGCCCTCGGCATTGCCTGGGATGGTGATTTTGATCGCTGTTTCCTGTTTGATGAACAGGGCGCGTTCGTGGAGGGCTACTATATTGTCGGTCTGTTGGCCGCGGCCTTTTTGGCCCGGGAACCCGGTGCGAAAATCATCCACGATCCACGTCTGACCTGGAACACCATTGACATGGTGACGCGAGCCGGAGGGGTGCCGGTGTTGAGCAAAACCGGCCATGCCTTCATTAAAGAGCGCATGAGGCTGGAAGATGCGGCCTATGGCGGAGAAATGAGTGCCCATCATTATTTCCGCGATTTTGCCTATTGCGACAGTGGCATGATCCCTTGGCTGCTGGTGGTGGAGATGATGTGTCGGCAGCGCAAAATGCTGTCGGAACTGGTTGGCGAACGGATGCGGCTGTATCCCGCCAGCGGCGAGATCAATCGTACTCTGACCGATCCCAAAGGGGCTATGGAGCGGGTCGAAGCGGCTTGCCGGGAAGAAGCCCTGGCGGTTGATCGCACCGATGGCTTGAGCATGGAGTTCAGCGACTGGCGCTTCAATCTGCGTTGTTCCAATACCGAGCCGGTTTTGCGACTCAATGTTGAAGCTCGCGGCAAATTCTCCCTGATGCAGGAGAAGACCGCAGAATTGCTGGCAATCGTTGACCGTGGAGAGGAGGCCTGATAGAGTGAACGGACTCCAATTCAAAGAAATCATCAGCGGATTCTATTTGTTATCCTGAACGAGGTTTTCCCCGACGGCGGGTTTTTCCATGCTCCAATTGCTTCTTTCATCCCTGGCAATTCTAACGCCTGTTGGTTTCTGCGTTTACCTGCTGCTGCGAACCCGATGGCGATGGTCGGTTTTCGGTCTGGTCGGTGGCCTGCTGGCCTGTGTCGTTCTGGAGTTCTGCGATCTGCAAGCCCTGCTTCATCCCGACGCGCTGGTGGTCTGGAAACAGGCTGCTTTGGCCGCTGAAGGAGCACTGCCGCTATTCTGGCTGCTCTTTGCCCTGACCTTTTCCCGCGAGGGCGGGTGGCGGGGGATCTCTTTACCGGGCAAAATACTACTTTTTATCAGTCTCGGATTTCCCCTGGCCGTTTTCCGGCTGTCGCTGCCGGAAATTTTTTATTCTCCCGATTTTGCCGATGAAAAGATGCTTTTTCTGGGAACGGGGGGGTATCTTTTCTATGTGGCTCTCATGACCTTTCTGGTCATGGCCATGTTTCACCTGGAACGGACCCTTATGGCCCTGCCGCGGCCTGATCGCTGGCGGGTGAAGTTCGAGGTGATTGGCATCGGTGTGCTGCTGGCGGTTCTGGTGGTTTATTACAGCCAGGCGCTGCTTTACCGGTCGCTTGACATGAATCTCATGCCGGTGCGATCCATAAGTTTGGTGTTGGCGGTGGCGTTGATGGTGGTCAGCCGTCAGCGGCGAAGTGAAATCGTCAGAATCCAGGTCTCCCGCGAAATTGCCTATCGTTCGGTGGTGATTCTGGCGGTCGGTTGTTATCTGATCGGTCTCGGGCTTTTCGGCACCGGAATGCGCTACCTGGGACAGGCCGGGAATCGGGTCTTTATTCTGCTGTTGGCTATGGTGTGTGGTCTGGCCGTGGTCGCGGCGCTCCTGTCGGAGAGGGTTCGCCGCCGCATCCGGGTTGTTCTGCACAAGCATTTTTATCAGCATAAATACGATTATCGGCAGGAGTGGCAGGCTTTTACCGACAAATTGGCGGCGGCCCAGAACCGTGTCGAACTGGAACGGGGTAGTATTGAATTCTATGTTGAAACCTATGCTTTGCGTGGCGCGGCGCTGTATCTGCGAGACCAGGATACCGGTCGGTTCCGTTGTTCCGCCACGTTTGAAATGGATCAGGAGCAGCTGCCCGATCTGCCCAGCCATCCCCTCATAGAGCAGATGCGGCAGAGTGACTGGATCGTTAGCCTGGAGGAGGAAGAGACGACGATCCGGGGGACCTTCCCTCTGCCCGGCGCATTTTTTCTGGTGCCGCTGCGGTTTGATCAGGGACTGGAAGGGTTCGTGGTGCTGGGGCAGCGTATTTACGAGGCGGAAGAGCTGACCTACGAGGACTACGACCTTATGAAGATTCTGGCTCATCAGGCCATCAGTGTGCTGTTGAGCCGCAAACTGTATGCGCAACTGGTCGTGGCGAACGAAATGGCGGCCATCGGTCGGGTCTCCACTTTCGTGATTCATGATCTGAAAAATCTGGTGTCCGGACTTTCCATGGTGGTCGATAACGCCCGTGACTATATCGACGATCCCGATTTTCGCCAGGATATGTTTGAAACCCTGGAAAATACCACCCATAATATGAAAAGCTTGATTGCCCGGCTGCAAAATGTTAAGCAGAAACCACAACTTCAGTTGGCCGAGCACAATCTGCTCGATTTGGTCAAGGCCGGGGTTGCTCTTTCCGGCGGGGCCGGTACGATTGTCGAAGGTGAGATCGTAACGGTCCTTGCTGATGGCGCCGAAATCCAGAAAGTACTGCTCAACCTGATTCACAACGCCCATGAAGCGACCAGTGGAGATGCACCGGTTCGGGTGCAGATCGGCCGAGAGGATATGGCCTTTGTGCGGGTGATCGATCAGGGCTGCGGCATGTCGGATGAATTCATCCGCAATCGTCTGTTCAAACCTTTTGAAACCACCAAGAAAAAAGGTTTGGGTATCGGCCTCTATCAATGTCGACAAGTCATTGAAGATCATGGTGGGCGGATCGAAGTGCAAAGCGCGGAAAACGAGGGGACCACCTTCACTTTCTGGTTGCCCCTTGCCGGGGAGTGTCGGTCGCCTGAGGTAAGTTAGGAGGACTCTTGGAAAAACTTCTTATTGTCGATGACAGCCCGGAAATTCGAAAACAACTTAAATGGGGGCTCTGAAACTTTTTAAAGAACACCGTCCGCAGGTGTTGACCCTCGATCTGGGGTTGCCTCCCGATGTGGATGGTGCCACTGAAGGCCTGCGTTGCCTGGAAGAGATTCTGAAGTTGCAACCGGCCACCAAAGTGGTGGTGTTGTCGGGGAACGAAGATCGCGCCAATGCCCTCAGTGCCGTGCAGTTGGGGGCCTATGATTTCTATCAGAAACCGATCGAGCTTCCCGAACTTAAAATCATCCTGGCCCGCGCTTACCATCTGGCCGCCCTTGAGGCGGAAAATCTGCGATTGCAAGCCGCTTCCATGGATCAGTTGGGGGTGATGCACGGCATCTTCGGACAGTGTCCGGAGATGGAGACGGTTTTTTCCACCATTCGTAAGGTTGCCTCAACCGATGTGCCGATTCTGGTGTTAGGTGAAAACGGCACCGGCAAAGAAATGGTGGCGCGGGCTATTCATAATCAGAGCTTGCGGAAAAACGGTCCCTTTATTCCCATCAATTGTGGAGCCATTCCGGAAAATCTCCTGGAGTCCGAGTTGTTTGGTCACGAAAAAGGCGCCTTTACCGGCGCCGCCGGTCGGGTTCAGGGGAAGGTGGAATTTTCCCAGGGGGGAACCCTGTTCCTGGATGAGATCGGAGAGTTGCCCCTGCCCTTGCAGGTCAAGTTGTTGCGTTTTCTGCAGGAAAAAGTTATCCAGCGGGTGGGCGGCCGGGAAGATATCGTGGTTGATACCCGGATTGTTGCGGCCACCAATGTCGATATCGAGGCGGCCATCAAGGACGGGCGTTTCCGCGAGGATTTGTATTACCGGATCGGCGTGATTAATCTGCATCTGCCCCCCTTGCGCGAGCGCGGTGAGGATATCCGCCTGTTGGCCGGTCTCTTTCTCAGTCGTTACGCCAATGAATTTCAGAAAAAGATCAAAGGATTCAGTCCGGTCGCGGAAAGGGCGTTGCGGCAATACGCCTGGCCGGGCAACGTCCGGGAATTGGAAAATAAAATCAAACGGGCCATTCTCATGGCCGAGGCCTCTCTGTTGGGTCCCGAAGACCTTGGTTTTGCCGAAACCATGGAAAAACCCATTGATTTTTCCGTAGCGGGGATGACGTTGAAAGATGCTCGGGACAAGGTTGAAAAAGATTTGCTGGAAGCATCTTTGCGGACCCTGAGCGGAAACGTGGCCAAAGCCGCCGAGGCGCTGGGGATCAGTCGTCCGACCTTTTATGATCTGATGAAAAAACACGGTCTGCAAAACCATTAACACCAACCCCATTCTTTATCCCGCCTAACCACGAAGAGTCCTGTTGCAAGCGGTGGTTGTCCGTCAGTTCAGACCATGCGTGCTCGTTGGGCCTGTACGTTTGGCCTGATGAGGCGGCGGGCAACCTGTCGTTTTCGTGAAAAACCCTCATGAATAAAGTAAGTTAGGTGAATTGTCTGTTCTCGGCAGCGGT
>JARRKW010000129.1:0-5669 GCA_037387645.1 Desulfuromonadaceae bacterium | reverse complement strand
CAACGAGTGCCGTGGGAGTGCATTTCTTTTTCCAACTGATGTGAGTATTCCAAAAATTATTCGGAAAGCCGGTGAGCGCTGAATTGTTGTGGGCGAGTTCGGTGAGTTGGAAGGCGTAGTGGGCGGCGGCCATGACCGCCATTGCCGACTGTTACGATGCCATGACCACGTTGCGTTCCTATCAGCGACCGACCACGCCGCGCGAAGCGATAAAACGGTTGCGGGAACAATCCGGTACGGCCCTGGATCCCGAACTGGTCGAGCGCATGATCGACTCCCTCGGCACCTATCCCGTGGGCAGTCTGGTTCGGTTGGACAGCAACGAAATTGCCCTGGTTACCCGGGTCGCCTGTCGTAAACGGGATGTTCTGGAGTTGAAAGTTCTTTTTTCCGCTTCCGGGGAGAAGTTGGAGCAGCCGATTGCGATCGCCTTGGCCGGCAAGGAGGGCGCCCGGATCATTGCCGAGGTCGATCCCTTCGTCAAGGGGATTGAAGTCACGGATTATTTCAACTGAGGACAAATTAAGGGCGGGGGTCAGAGTTCCAGTTTGCCAAGAGCCAGGGCGGCTTCCAGGCGAATGCTCGCCTGAGCATGGTTCAGCATTTCCAGCAAAGGGGCTTCAGCATCCTTGCGGCCAATGGTTCCCAGGGAGCGAATGGCCGATTTGACCAGTTCGGCATCCTGTTCGGTCAACAGGCCCACCAGATAGGGAATCAGGCGGGCATCGGAAAAGGCGCCCACCGCTTCGGCCGCACCCAACACCTGAATGGCGGTTGCCCGGATGTCCTCATCCGGAAAGGTCAGAGCGGCAAGCAGGGGAGGGAAAACCTCGGGCGTGTTAATTCGTTCCAGAGCAAACAAGGCTTTCACTTTCTGGCCGCGAGTGCCCATTTTGAGAATTTCCAGAAGTTTCTCCAGGTCCATGGCCGATTCAAGATCTTCCAGGGCGCGGGCAGCCGCCTGACGCACGTTTTCATCCGGATCTTTCAGTCGTTCACGGAGCGCTTGTTTGCGTTTATCCAACATGTTCGGACCTGGTTTTGGATGGCGCTTGGTTGAAAAAGACAAGCAGAACGGCTTGGTAGCACGTGTGGTTAATTCCCGCCCAAGTGGCTGTCGCCTACTGCTTTTTGGGGCCACGCCGGCCGAACCCTTTCCGGGGAGGCGGCCCGTGTGGCGACGGCAGCCCGTTTTCACCGGGGCCGGAACCTTTCCGCAGATAATTTATAACGTTGAACCGGAAGACACAACAAAAAACCCCATGTTCGGAAGAGCAGGGGGTTTTTATGGGTTCGGGGAATGTTTCAACCGTCAAAACGGAATGTCGTCATCCGGGTTGAAGGGTGGATCGTTGTTCTCCTCATAGACCGGCTCCGACGGAGCCTTTTGACGTTGCGGCGTGTTTTCGGCCGGGGCATAGCCGCCCCGTTGTCCACCGCCTTCATCGCCGCGGCTGCCCAGCATCTGCATCTGATCGGCGACGATTTCGGTGATGTAGCGCCGGTTGCCGTCCCGGTCATCGTAGGAGCGGGTCTGGATCTTGCCCTCGATGTAGACCTGTTTCCCCTTGTGCAGGAATTTACCGCAGATTTCGGCCAGCTGTCGCCAGGCGACCACGTTGTGCCACTCGGTTTTTTCCTGCATGTCGCCGTTTCTATCCTTGAACCGTTCGGAGGTCGCCAGAGAAAAGGTTGCGACCGCCGCGCCGGAGGGGGTATAGCGCAGTTCCGGATCTTTGCCGAGATTGCCGACCAGAATGACTTTGTTGACGGACATGAAAAGGCCTCCAATGCAAGATAGATTCAGCGAGTCTAGCGGAAATCCCCCCCTCTGTAAAGCCCTTTCGGAAAAGGTTTGACTCCATTCTACATACCCCGTAGACTGAAACATTCAACAGTTTGCGGAGTATTTAGAGCATGATGCGCACGGTTTTTTTCATGGTCACCTTTGTTCCCTGGACCCTGTTTGTCATTATTACCGGTGTGCCCCTTTCGTTCGTTAATCCGAATTACTTCCATAGCTATTGCCGGATTTGGGGGATGGTGGGATTAATGTTGGCCGGGGTGAAACTGAAGGTTAGCGGACAGGAGCATCTGCAACCGAATCAGCCGGTGGTGTACATGCCCAACCATCAGAGCAATTTCGATATTCTGGCGCTGTTTGCCGGTCTTTCGGGACAGTTTCGCTGGCTGGCCAAGGAAGAGTTGTTCCATGTGCCCCTGTTCGGCATGGCTATGCGCCGTTGCGGCTACATTTCCCTTGATCGAGGGGATCGCAAAAAAGCCGTCAAGAGTATGTATGAAGCGGTCCGGCGTATCCATGAGGGCACCTCGGTGATTATTTTCCCCGAGGGAACCCGTTCCGTCGACGGGCGTTTGCAGGCCTTCAAACGGGGCGGTTTTATGTTGGCCCTCAAGGCCCAGGTGCCGGTGCTGCCGGTGGCCATTCGGGGCAGCATCGATATCATGTCCAAGGACAGTTGCTGGATTCGTGGCGGGAGCATCGAGGTGACCATTCTTCCGGCCCTCAACAGTGTCGGCAGGAAAACCGCCGACATCGAGACGTTGATGGATCAGCTGCGCCGGCAAATCGCCACTACCCTGGAAGCTGCGGCATGAAGACCCTCGCTCAGAGCCCGGTGTTGCACCCGGATGCCCTGCGGATCTTACCCCTCGGCGGCCTGGGCGAGATCGGCCTGAACATGCTGGCCATGGAATGTCGCGGCGATATTCTGCTCATCGACTGCGGGCTGATGTTTCCCGAGGCCTACATGATGGGCGTGGATCTGGTGCTTCCCGACACCTCGGCATTGGCCGGACGGCAGGGGGATATTCGTGGTTTGCTGTTGACCCACGGGCACGAGGATCATATCGGGGCCATCCCGTTTCTGTATGAAACCCTGGGGTGCCCCCCGGTTTTCGGCACCGGCCTGACCCTGGGGCTGTTGCGCAATAAACTGGAGGAACACAACCTGAGCGGTCGCGCAACCCTGGAAACGGTCGAGCCGCGCCAGCAAGTGTCCCTGGGCGCCTTCGAGGTGGAATTCTACCGGGCCGCCCATTCCATTGTCGATGGCGCCGGATTGATTATCCGCACGCCGGCCGGAACGGTGGTGCATACCGGAGATTTCAAACTCGACCAGACGCCGGTGGATGGGGAACAGACCGATCTGGCGCGGTTGGCTGCCTGTGGCGAGGAAGGCGTTCTGCTGTTGCTGTCCGACTCCACCAATGTGGAAAAAGAGGGGTTTACCCTTTCCGAGCGGGTGGTGGGCGAGGCGTTGCAGCAGATTCTGCCCCAGTGTCGGGGGTTGGTGCTGGTGGCCACCTTTTCCTCCAATCTCCACCGCATCCAGCAGGTGGTCGATGCGGCGGTCGCCGCCGGCCGCAAGGTGCTCATCCATGGCCGCAGCATGGTGGCCAACACCGATATCGCCCGCAAACTTGGTTATCTGCGCATTCCCGATGCCGTCCTGATTGATTTGCGGGAGGTGCGGAATCTGCCCCGGGATCAGGTGCTGGTCATTACCACCGGCAGCCAGGGGGAACCCCAGTCGGCGTTGTCGCGGATTGCTCTGGACGATCACAAACAGCTGAGTGTCGCCGATGGGGACACGGTGATTCTGTCGTCCAAATTCATTCCCGGCAACGAAAAAGCCATTTCCGACCTGATCAATCATCTGTATCGGCGCGGTGCCGAGGTGTTTTATGAAACCACCAGTGAGATTCACGTTTCGGGCCATGCCAGCCAGGAAGAGCTCAAACTGGTGCTCTCGTTGACCAGGCCGCGCTATTTCGTGCCCATCCACGGCGAATACCGGCATCTGGTCAAACATGCCCAGTTAGCTCGACGCATGGGGGTGGCGGCGGAACATGCCCTGGTGCTGGAAAACGGTCAGCCCCTGGTGGTTTCCCAAAATGGTTTGCAACTGGAGGAACGGCTGGAAACTGGCCGGGTTTTTGTGGATGGCAAGGGGGTCGGTGACGTTGGGGTCATGGAGCTCCGCGATCGGCGGCAACTGGCTCATCATGGCATGGTGCTGGTCTTTTTGGCGATCAATCAGAAAAGTGGTGAAATCCTCTATGGCCCCGAGCTGCTGACCAAGGGTTTTATCCCCGAGGACGAGAGCGCTGAGTTTCTGCAGCAAGCCCGCCAGACCGTTCGGGAGACCCTGGCGGAACACAGTCTGGCGGCGATCAGTGATTGGGAAGCCTTGCGCATCGAGGTGCGCAAAGGGTTACGGCGCTATTTCAACCGGACCATCGAACGGCGGCCCTTGATTCTGCCGGTGATTCTGGAGTTGTAGCCCGTGCTTTTGGCGGACTGGCGGAAATAATCGAAGCTTCCCGGGGATGACAGGGGACGTTTCCGGCGCTAACCTTTAATTGTGCGATAAGGATTTTCATGACTCTGCTGCAAGTGATCCTGCTCGGCCTCATCCAGGGCCTGACCGAATTCCTGCCGGTTTCCTCTTCGGGGCATCTGGCCATTACCCAGCATTTCCTCGCCGGGTTCGAGCAGCCGGGAGTGTTGTTTGATGTATTGCTGCATTTGGGCACCATGCTGGCTGTCATCCTCTATTTTCGCCGCGAAATCGGCAATCTGCTAGCTTCGCCTTTTCGCCGGGATGAAGCCGCCGCCGTTCATCGTCGGTTGTTGTTGCTGCTGCTGCTTGGCTCTGTGCCGACAGCGTTAATCGGACTGTCCTTCAAGGATGCCTTCGAGCAGATGTTCGAGAACATTCCGCTGGTGGCGCTGATGTTGCTGGTTACCGGAACCCTGCTCTTTGTTTCGGAGAAATATCGCCGTGGCAATCGGCAGGAAAAAAATCTAAATTTGCTGGACGCCCTGCTGACCGGCATGGTTCAGGGCTGTGCCATTATACCCGGAATCTCCCGTTCCGGCTCGACCATTGCTGTTTTGCTGTTGCGGGGTGTCGATGGTGAGACGGCGGCGCGCTTTTCCTTTTTGTTGGCCCTGCCGGCCATTTTCGGAGCCACCCTTCTGTCCTTGCGGCATCTGCCGGTCATTGCCAGCAACGAACTTTCCCTCTATCTGGCGGGAACCGGTGTGGCCTTTGTGGTCGGGTTGTTTTCCATTCACTGTCTTTTGGCTGTCATCCGTCGTCGTCGGCTGTTCGCCTTTGCCCTCTACTGCTGGCTGCTGGGCACGGCCGTCTTTGTTCTTACTTTGTAAACGGAAGCGCTGATGAACAAATCCCAACCGCCGCTGATTCGAGATCATCTGAAAAAGGAAATCGCCGGGCTTTTCTGGTTGGCCAGTGGTGTCTTCATTCTGTTGAGCCTGCTCTCGTTCCACAACGACGATCCTTCCTTCAATACCCGACTGCCGACCGCCGTGGTGCACAACTGGGGCGGGATGGTTGGCGCCAACCTGGCCGATTTGCTCATACAGTTGCTCGGCGTCGTTTCATTTATTCTGCCGCTGGCCTGCTTTCTGTTGGCCTATCGGCTGCTCAAATTCAGTGCGATTAAAATTCGCCTGTATAAAGGCGGGGCGCTGCTGGGGTTGATGTTTTCCCTGGCCGGTCTGATCGCCCTGAGGTTCCGGGAAATTCATCTGTTCGGCCAGCGGATCAACGAGGCCGGCGGGTTCGCCGGTCGGGTTCTCTCCGAAGCCCTTTCCCGCTACCTGAATCTCACCGGAG
>JARRKW010000128.1:0-7712 GCA_037387645.1 Desulfuromonadaceae bacterium | reverse complement strand
ATTGAGTTCATCCTTTTCCTGCTCGGGCTCTGTGCCCTTGTGGTCATCCTCAGCAGCCTGTTCTCCTGGTACGAACGAGCCAACCAACATCCTCAGCTGATGCAAGACCGCTTTACCCCGACAAGACTGCTGCAAACGTTTAATTTCGTCGCGATCGAAACGGTCTGCCTGACGCTGACGGTACTGTTTCATCCCCTCGGCTGGCTGCGGCCCTGGCGACGCAAGCGTCCCTCCTATGCCACCCCGGTGATTCTGTTGCACGGCCTTTTTCATAATCGGGCCTGCTGGTGGTGGCTGAGACTACGCCTGTGGCTGATGGGCATCCGTTCCCTTCACAGCATCAACCTGCCCCATTGGAAAGATGTCGAATCCCTCACCGAGCGAGTAGCCAAACGGGTCGATGAACTGCGTCAGTCAAGCGGCCTCTCCAAAGTTCACCTCATCGGTCACTCCATGGGCGGCATTATTGCCCGAAATTACCTGCAGATTCGCGGCGGAGCCGAAAAAGTCGAGCATTGCATCCTCATTGCTTCCCCCAATCACGGCTCGCGCCTGGCCACTTTGGCGCTGTCGCCACTGGCGACCGACCTGATGCCGGAAGCGGAACTGCTGCAACGCCTAGCGGCGGCGCCGTTCCCCCCGGCGGCTCAATTGACCAACATTTACAGTCACCACGACAATATCGTCCTGCCCCCCCAAAACGCCCATCTGGAAGGTGCCAACAATATCGAGCTGACCGGAGTCGGACATACTACCCTGCTTTATCATCCTCGAACCGTAAAGACACTGCTTTCCCTTTTGACCGAGTCACGCCCATGATTACCATTGATATTTCCAGTCGACGTCAAGTCGAAATGATTGATGTTACCAGTCAGGTCCGCCACGCCATTCGGGAGACCGGCATCCAGTCCGGCCTGGCGACCATTTTCACGCCGCATACCACCGCCGCGATTACCATCAATGAAAACGCCGATCCCGATGTCGTCAGCGATCTCGTTATGGAAATCAACAAAATCGTCCCCCTTCACGACAACTATCGACACCTGGAAGGCAACAGTGCCGCCCACCTGAAAAGCAGCCTGGTCGGCGCCAGCGAAACGGTCATCATCCAGAACGGTGAGATGCTGCTCGGCTGCTGGCAGGGCCTTTATTTCTGCGAATTCGACGGCCCGCGGTCGCGAAAGCTGCATATCCAGGTCCTGGGCACATGAAGCCTCGGGTTGTTCTGCACGCAACGGACAGCTATGACCGCACCCTCATTGAAACGGCCCTGAGCCAACTGCTGGTCCCGCTGGGGGGCATGCAAGCCTTCGTCCAACCGGGCCAAAAGGTGCTGCTCAAACCCAACATGCTCTCGGCCGCCCCGCCGGAAAAGGCCGTCACCACCCATCCCGAACTGGTCCGAGCGGTCATTCGTCTGGTTCAACAGGCCGGCGGCATGGTTTCGGTGGGCGATTCCCCGGGTATCGGCTCACCACAGCAGGTGGCAAAACGTTGCGGCATTCTGCGGGTTATCGAAGAAACCGGAGCAACCCTGGCTCCCTTCAGTGAATCGGTGAAGGTACGCCCACAAGGCGCCACCTTCCATGAATTGGAAATCGCCCGTGACATCCTGGACGCCGATGTCATTATCAATCTGCCCAAACTGAAAACCCATCAGATGATGGGTTTCACCTGCGCCGTCAAAAACCTGTTCGGCGCCGTCGTCGGCATGCGCAAACCCCGCCTGCACCTGCAAGCCGGAACCGATAAAGCGTTTTTCGCCCTGATGTTGCTGGAGCTGGCGGAACATATTCGACCCGCCCTCTCCATTGTGGACGCCGTAACGGCCATGGAAGGGAACGGACCGGGCAGTGGCGATCCGGTCCAGGTCGGAGTTCTGCTGGCCGGCACCGATCCGCTGGCGGTGGACACCGTGGCCGCAGACCTGGTCGGTCTCGCCGCCGAACAGATCTGGCCGCAAAAAATCGCCCGGCAAACCGGACGCTACGGCAGTCACATCGATGAGGTGGAAAAAATCGGGGCCGCCCCAGGCGCCATTCCCTCAAAACGGATCCGGCCGGCCAAAACCACCGACGTCAACTTCGGTCTTCCCCCATTTCTGAAAAATTCCCTGCGCCGTAGCCTATCCGCCCTGCCGGCTGTCGATCCGGCACTCTGCGAGGCTTGCGGCCTGTGCGTCAAACATTGTCCTCCCACCGCCATGGAACTCACCAACGAACAGCTGCGGATCGATCTCAAACGTTGCATCGGCTGTTTCTGTTGTCAGGAGCTCTGTCCACGGGGCGCAATTCTGACCCATCAGGGATTGCTGTTGCGACTCTCCAATTTTTTGCTAAACCGCATCAAAAACGGATAGGGGATCAATCCGTTACCCGTGAGAACCTGGCAAAACACCGTCAAACACGCGTCAAATCAAGCCCGGTGCTGCAACGGCACCAAACAGCTGTAACGATGATGGGGGGAAAGTACGTACGATTTGAGGTGGCAGGCAGAGAATGATTGCCGGCAAATTATCCCTGGGATGTTTGGCTAGTCATCCTTCATGGAATGGCAGACAAAACAGCCACAGGCCGCATTGGCGATCCCCTCCCGACAGGTGTCGTAATCCCAGCGCAGCATATCCGGATTGGGCGAACCATGGGGGCGGTGACAGGAAATACAGGTCACCAGGTCGCTGCCCGGCACCACCACCGCCGAGTTCTTCTGCCCGCTCAAATCCGTCTTCGCCACCGGCGCCAGGGGATTATAGGTCGTGTAACCGGCATATTCCGTCTCGTCGGGGATGACCACATCCGAGGGATGCCGGATCCAGGCCCCGCTGACGTCACCCGGCTGGGTCTCGTTCATCTGATGATGGAAATTCCCATGGCAGCCGACGCAAAACTGACCGATGCTGTAGGTGGGCAGATAGGGCCAGAAGGATTTAACGTAGACGTCGCTGGTTCCCAGATAGCCGTTGTGCCGATTCGAGGCGGGATCCTGCTCCCAGTCCTCCTCCTCGATCCCCTTGACCCCATACTGAGACGGATCGCCCATCATGGCCGGGTTTTCCCCCAGAAACCGGTACCAGCCGCCGGTCGCCGCCACTACTTCCGCCGAATCATCGGCGTGATGCGCCGGCACGTGGCAGCCCTTGCAGCCGCTCGACGGATGGGAGCTGGCCAGGCTGTCATGACAGGGGGAACAGGAGGTGGAGCGACCGGGCGCGAAAGACAGGGTGCTGTCCGCGCTGGAGATGCCGTAGACATTGTGGCCATAGGCGTCGCCGCCCCCCTGGGCCACCCAGTAGAAATTGCCCCCGGCCAGGGTGGAGGACGCGCTGCCGTCCGGTGGATAGGTCGGCTCGCTCAGGTTGAAAACGATGGGAATGCGGGTGCCGTTGCCCAGATCCACGATGGTGTCGGTACCGCTGGAGGAATGGCAGCCGACGCAACTGGCATTGAGCAGCGCCTGGTTCGGTCCGCCGACATCCACCACCCCACCGTCCTGCATGTTGTGCATGGTGTGGCAGCTGACACAGAGTCCCCGGGCCTTCCCCCAGGCGCTGTCTCCCGGCAAAAGCGCTAACAAAACCAACATGGTCATGAACAGAAAACGTCCTGTTTTCATCCTACCTCCTTATCCCTGCATGGTCGGCAGCAAAAACTCCGCATCAGACAAACTGCCTGTTTGAACGGCTCCATGCAACGTTTCTTTGTCAAAAACGGCTTCCTTCAAAAACCCGCTTTCCCGGTCGCTGACAAACACCTTCTATTGACCACTCACGACCGGACACCGACTACCCGCCTCCAGAAGACACATTGAAGCTAACAGCCTGCTGTGACTCCTGATTCCCGACCTGATCCCGCGAATACCAGTAAATGGTGTGGGAACTGGTACCGGACGAGGGGGCGGAAACCGGAACCGCAGTGCCGATGGTCCAGGGACCGCTGGCGGAATCCAGGGACCACCAGGTGCTTTCAACCCCCGAGCCGCCCGTATCGGTCGGAGTAAGGGTAAAATTCTGATCGCCGCCATAGCTGCCTCCGTTGACCGCATCGATGGTGGTCACCGGGGCACTGAGATCCGAACCGGTCGATGCATAGCGGATGTTTCCGATGGTCCCGTTGGAAAGGACAACATAGGTGTATTCCTCGTCATATTCCTCGTCGTAGTCATTCCCCACGCTCTTCTTCGGAAATCCGGTCCAGGTGGCCGCCGCCAGCCGTTTGGTTCCGGCCGGCAGGGTGAGGGTGTAGGTAAAGGGGACGGTCGAGTCCGGTTCCCACAATGTATTGTTGGTAAATCCGGCGTCCATAACGATGTCAACATGACCGCCGGCAGAGATATCGACCTGCGGACAGGACCAATTGAAGGTTTGGTTGGTCGCTGTTGCCGGCACGGCGGTCGGCGCATTGAAGCTGCCGATGAGGACATCATCCGCGTAAATCTTGTAGTTGGCCCAGGCGACGGTCGCCCCGAGATCGGCATAGGCCGCCACCAGTTGATCCAGGGCCAGGCTGGTCGTCTCCGTGCCAATGGCTTCCAGACTGAAGGCAACCGACTTTACCGTTTCCTGATTGCCGGCATAATCCTTTGAATACCAGTAGAGGGTATGGGAGGCCGTGCCCGAAGCGGGAGCGGCAACCGCAACCGAAGTGCCGCTGGTCCAGGCTCCGCCGGTGGAGTCGAGCTGCCACCAGGTCCCCGCGACGCCGGTCCCCCCCGTATCGGCAGGGGAAAGACTGAAGGTCCGGTTGCCGACATAGACGGCGCCACTCACCACATCGGTCGTGGTCACCGGCGCGGTGCTGTCGGGAATAGCCGTCACATAGACGATGTTGCCGATAGTTCCGGATGCAATCCGCACCGGGGTCACTCCCGCCGGCAGGGTGACGGTATAGGTGATCGGCGTATGGGAGTCAAAGATAGAGCTGTAACTGCTGAACCCGGCATAAAGACCGACATCGACATGGCCGCCGGAAGAAATACTGGTCTGGGGACAATTCCAGGTGGAGGTGCCATTGGCGGTTTTGGTGCCGATGAGAACATCGTCGGCATAGATTTCATAATAAGCCCAGGCTCCCGTCGCGCCATTGTTGGCATCGACCCAGGCCCCCTCATTGATAACCACGGCGGTGTTTTCCGTCCCGCCGGCCTCCATGATAAAGGTGACCGACTGCTGGGTTTCCTGATTGCCGGCGTTATCCACGGAATACCAGTAGAGGGTATGGGAAGCCGTGCCCGATTCCGGAGCCGACACCCCCACCGAGGTGCCGCTGGTCCAGTCTCCGCCGGTGGAATCGAGCTGCCACCAGGTGGCGGCCACACCCGAGTCGCCGGTATCGACCGGCGTCAGGGTGAAGGTCCGAATCCCGCTGAAGTTGTCGCTGAAGTAGTTGCCTCCCTCCGCCGCATTGCAGCCTGTAGCCGGCGCGACCGTTTCCAGTCCGATGGTATCGCTATAGGATTCACTTATATTCCCCGCGACATCCTGGAACTGTACATAGACGGTCTTGGTGCCATCACCGGAAGCCAGGCTCCAGGCCCTGGAGACGGCATAGGGTTCCCAGGCATTCCAGGTGGAATTGTCGCTGCTGAAGCGCATCTGGTCCAGGCCGGACCCGCCACCGTCATCCGCCGTCAGGCTGAGGGTGGTCGAGGTGGAGTTGGTCCAGTCGGCGCCACCGTTGATGCTGACCGAACCGGTGGGCGGGAAGATGTCGGTGCCTGCCGCGTAAATGGTGAAGGAGACGTTCTTCTTGAATTCCACGTTGCCGACGTTATCCACCGACCAGAAATAGAGGGTATGGTTCGCGGAGCCGCTGGCCGGCGCAGCAATCACCGCGGACGTTCCCTCCAGCACCGTCCCCCCCAAACCATCCTGGTAGTAGGTGGTGGCGACACCGCTGGTGGCGTCGGTGGGGCTGAGGGTGATGGTGGCCGTCCCCGAATATTCGGCCACGGCATCCGATGCCGTTACCGGCCGGGTGCGGTCGACGGTAATGGTAACTGTTTGTTCGCTTTCGATGTTGCCGGAATTGTCCCGCGCCGCGTAACTGATGGGATAATTGCCGTCCCCCAGGAAATTCCAGACCGTCATGTTCCAGGTGCCGCCATCCCACCAGGCCTCGTTGCTGTTTTCGAAACGCAGCGTGGTGATGCTGGAGGACACCTGAATGCCGGCCATCCCCGAACCCGGATCCGGATCGACCGCACTCAGCTGGAAATCGAGGTAGGCCTCATCGCGCAGATCTGGCCGACCATAGATCTGCGGCAGGGGCACCAGGTTGGTCGTGGTCGTGGGAGCGGTCTCATCCTTGAACACCGAGAAGGTGACACTGTTTTTGGTCTCGACATTGCCGGCATGGTCCACCGACCAGAAATAGAGGGTATGGCTCTCGGAGCCGCTGGCCGGCGCGGCAATGACCACCGTCGTGCCTTCCATGACGGTGCCCCCCAAACCATCCTGATAGTAGGTCGCGGCCACCCCCAGAGAGGTGCTGTTGTCCGTGGCCGTCAGCTGGATGGTGGCCGTCCCGCCGTAGGCGGCTTGCGCATCGGAACTGGTCACCGGCGCCACCGTATCGCCCGTCACAGTAAATAGCCCCGTATGATGGGGGGATTCGACATTGTTCGCCCAGTCCCGCGCCCAATATTCCAGGGAATGGTTGGCGACGCCACTAGCCGGTGGCGAGACACTGATGGGACTGCTGTAGGTGGCAATCGGCCCATCGTCGAGACGATAGTAGATGGCCTTGATGGCGCGCCCGTCGGTAGCCCAGAGGGAGATGGAAGCGGCCCCCTCGTAGCTGGCCTGCAGATCGGAAGAGGATACGGGTGCCGTACTATCCGCGCCCATGGTATGGCATTCGCCGCAGAAACTGTTGTCAGCCACCCCATCCCAGGTAAAACTCCACTGCACATGGTCATGGCAGACGTTGCAGCCACCGGAGCCGCCTGAGTAGTATTCATTGTCATGGGCGTCCGAGACTCCGGCATGATAACTGGGATGACAACTCCCCTGCTGGCAGGTCTGGTTCCAGGCCCCGAAACTGTTCCGCGGCGGCGCAGACCCGGCATGGCAGAGGGCGCAATCGTTGGCGTGCTGCGCCAGCAGATTGGTCTTATGACAGAGGGAGCAGGTGGCATAGGTTTCCACCGCACCGGATTCGGCCCAGGCGTGATCGGAACCGTTGTCGAAAAAGCTGATCCAGGCCGCCTGGGAGCTGCTCACCACATGATCCGCGCCATGACAATCCTCGCAGCCATAGCCGCCGCTGCCGGAGACATGGGTGAACCCGGTGGTGTGGGAATGGCAGTCGGTGCAGGTCGCCCCGGCGACATGATTGGGGGATAGGGTCGTATGGCATTCCTGACAGATCCCCCCCAGATCGTACGGGGTGGGATAACTGGTATAGGTGAGACTCACGGTACCGGGGGCGCCGGTCTTGGGAATCTGCGTCAGCGCCACCTGCTGGCGCAGCAGGTAGTAGTTGGGGTTGCCGCCGGCGTCGTAGGTGTGGCCGCTGTGACAGACCATGCAGCCCAGCCCCGAATCGGCGCCGTGCTGGTCGTAGTTGTGGCAGGTCTGACAGAGACTTTGATCCGGATTCTCCCGTGACGGGCCGTCGTATTTGAGCAGTTTGCCGTCGCCGACGCTCAGGGTCTGGGTGGGTCCGTCAACGGTGGAGGCGTCCGAATCGGCAAAGTGCACCCCGTGGCAGGAG
>JARRKW010000127.1:0-6338 GCA_037387645.1 Desulfuromonadaceae bacterium | reverse complement strand
GCCGGCTACGCCAATCACCCGCAGCGCCCGCGCACCCCCCTGCTGGCGGGACAGGAAAAAGACTGGCCGGACCTTCTGGCCGAGCTTGCGGCCCGGGTGGCCCAAACCGTGGCCAGCCACGGTGCCGACAGCGTCGCGCTGCTCGGCTCACCCCGGGCCAGCCTGGAAGCCAACTTCCTGTTGCGGCAATGGGCGCAACAGCTCGGCACGGAGCAACTCGCTTTCGACCCCCACCCCCGCCGCGACCGCGGCGCCCGGGTTACCACCGCCCGTCTGGGCGACAACGGCCGCAGCCTGGCGGAGGTGCAAACCAGCGACCTCATCATCCTGGTTGGCGCCGACCCGCTGGCCGAAGGCCCGCTGCTGGCCCTGTCCCTGCGCCAGGCGGTGCGACAGGGCGCCCGGGTGCTGGTGCTCGATCCCCGACCGCTGCAACTCCCCTGTGCCTTTGACCAGCTGCCGCTGCCGGCGGCCAAGCTGGAGCTCGCTCTGCAGGCTTTGGCCGGCGGAAACGACGCAGCCTTCAGCGAGGAGGAAGCGGCCTTCCTGGAAGGGGCTCGCAGCCTGCTGGAACAGGCCCAGCGGCCGATCCTGATCGGCGCCGTCGACCTGCTCGGCGAGAGGGGCATCGCCGACCTGCTCGATTCCGCCGCCGCCCTGCAGCGACCGGAACGCCCCTGCGGCGCCCTGCTGCTGCTCGGCGGACCCAACAGTTTCGGCGGCGCCCTGCTGGCCGCAGACGGCCCCGATTACGACCAGCTTCTCGATCGCATCCAGGAGGGGCGCATCCGGGCACTGATCTGCCTGGAAAGCGACCCCTGCGGCGAACATCCCGATCCCGGTCGCGCCACGGAAGCCCTCTCCCATCTGGACACCCTGGTGGTCCTCGATCATCTGCCCACCGCCACGGTGAGACGGGCCGACCTGTTTCTACCCACCGCAGCGGTCACTGAACAGGACGGCAGCTTCGTCAACAGTGAAGGGCGGCTGCAGGCTTTCGAACGGGTCATCCGGCCGGGGCTGCCGATCCAGGTCACCGGCAACGGCAACCATCCGCCGCGGACCTTCACCACCGCCACCCCGGGCGGCCTGCCCCGCCCAGCCTGGGAGATATTGGCCGAGCTGCTGGGGCTGGCCCCCTCCCTGACGGAGCTCCGTGAGCAGCTGGTCGCAAGCGATTCCCGTTTTACCGGCCTGACCGCTCTGTCCGCCGGGGGCGAAGGCCGGCGCATAACCGGAAAAGGCGCTTTGCCGCCGGCTGGCGCCGCGCCTTTCCCCCATTGCCAACCGGGCCAGACCCTGCCCCTGCTGGTGGTGACCAGCCTGTTCGGCTCGGAGGTTCTGGCCGGATTTTCCGCCGCCCTGGATGCCGTCCGGCCCGAGCCCTTCTTCCATGGCGCCGGGCGCCGCCATCGTTCCCCAGATGCAACATACGGCCCTGAGCAGTTTTATTCCCGGCAGTCGGCTCTTCTGCACCCTGGAAAAGGAGACGGAGACATGAACGACCTGCTGGTCACCGGCATCCTGATCCTGGTCAAACTGGGGCTGATCTTTGCCGTGGTGCTGACCCTGGCCGCCTATCTGGTGCTGGCCGAGCGTAAAATCCTGGGCCGCATGCAGCTGCGCTACGGCCCCAACCGGGTCGGCTTCTTCGGCCTGATGCAGCCGCTGGCGGACGTCATCAAACTGTTATCCAAAGAGGATTTCATCCCGGCCGCCGCCGACAAGGCGCTCTTTTTCATCGCGCCCGGCATCGCCGCGGTGACGGCCCTGCTGACCTTTGCCGTGGTCCCCTTTGCGCCGCCGCTGCAGCTGTTCGGCCGGGACATCCCCATGGTCGTCTGCGACCTCAATGTCGGCCTGCTCTATTTCCTCGGGCTCTCCTCCCTGGCGGTTTACGGCATCATCCTGGGCAGCTGGGCCTCCAATTCCAAATATGCCCTGCTCGGCGGCATTCGCGCCCTGGCCCAGCTGATCAGCTACGAACTCTCCATGGGGCTGTCGCTGGTGCCGGTGGTGCTGCTGGCCCGCTCCTTTTCCCTGACCGACATCGACAACGCCCAGGCTGTCGTACCCTTTGCCCTGAAAAATCCGCCGGCCTTCCTGATCTTTCTGGTCAGTGTCTTCGCCGAATCGAAACGGGTGCCCTTCGATCTGCCGGAGGCCGAAAACGAAATCGTCGCCGGCTTTCATACCGAATATTCCGGCATGCGCTTCGGACTCTTCTTTGTCGGCGAATATATCAACATGATCATCCTGTCGAGCATGGTCACGGTCTTTTTCCTCGGCGGCTGGCACGGCCCCTGGCTGCCGCCCATCGTCTGGTTCATGGCCAAGGTGCTGCTGGTCGCCTTCCTCTTCATCTGGAGCCGGGGCACCCTGCCGCGCCTGCGTTACGACCAGCTCATGCATTTCGGCTGGAAGGTGCTGGTGCCCCTGGCCCTGGCCAACATCATCGTCAGCGGTGGACTGTTGTTGTGGATCCATGGATAAGGCTCTAGCCACAGAGACGCAGAGACACGGAGAAAACCTTATGCTTGATATTTTAAACAGACAAAAACTCTGAGTCTCTGAGTCTCCGTGGCCAATAGGTTTTGCAGATTTTAGGGGTAAAAGGTTTAACCAATCACCAATCACTAACAACGAATCACTGACCCTATGCCTTTACTACGCGACATCAAAGGAACCCTGCAACCCTACTGGGTAACCCTGCGCAAGCTGTTTCAAAAACCGGTCACGGTGCAGTATCCGGAAGAGAAGCGACAGCCCTATCCCCGCTACCGGGCGCAGATGGTGCTGACCCGCGATCCGGACGGCGGGGAACGCTGCGTGGCCTGCCAGCTGTGCAGCGCCGCCTGCCCGGTGGACTGCATCTCCATGCAGGCCGCCGAGGGGGAGGACGGCCGCCGTTACGCCGCCTGGTTCCGCATCAACTTCGCCCGCTGCATCTTCTGCGGGCTGTGCGCCGAGGCCTGTCCGACCCTGGCCATCCAGATGTCGCCCCATTACGAGATCTGCAACCGCGATCCCCTCAATCTGGTGCTGGAGAAGGAAGACCTGCTCATCGATGACGGCGGCCAGGACAACAGGTATAATTTTTATTCCCACGCCGGCATCGGCGTCGCCCAAGCCCGCGGCGAGGGCGAGGAAGAAACGCCGGTGACGGATGTGAAATCGAACCTTCCCTAGCCACAGAGACACGGAGCAAGGCCTAGGGGCAAAAGGTTCATGGAGACGTTAAATTCTGGCCTAGTTTTACTCTGGGTCTCAGTGCCTCCGTGGCAAAAAGAAAAGATTTTGTATGGCACCCATGCTGTTCTACATCCTCTCCGCCGTGGCCCTGGTGGCCACCGGGCTGTGCGTGACCCGCAAAAACGCCGTGCATGCGGTGATTTATCTGGTCCACGCCTTTTTCGCCCTGGCGCTCCTCTTCTATCTGCTCGGCGCGCCGCTGGTGGCGGCCTGGGAGGTCATCATCTACGCCGGCGCCATCATGGTGCTGTTCCTGTTCATCATCATGATGCTGGAGCTGGCCCCCAACGAACCGCGGCCGGGTCCCGGCTGGCGCCAGTGGGCGCCGGTGCTGCTGCTCTCCGCGGCCCTGCTGGTCTGCAGCCTGCTGCTGATCGGCCTGGAGCCGACCAGCGCCGACGGGGGTCCGGCCTATTACGCCTCGCCCCGGGACTTCGGCTACGCCCTGTTCAAAAAATACGCCCTGGCGGTGGAAGTGGTTTCCTTTCAGCTGCTCTTTGCCGCCGTCGGCGCCTTCTACGTCGGCAAAAAGACTTGGCGCAAGGAGGAGAAGGAATGATCGTGCCCCTGTCCCATCTGTTGATCGTGGCCGGTCTGATCTTCTTCATGGGGCTGGCCTGTACCCTGGCCCGCCGCAACCTGATCATGATCCTCATCGGCGTCGAAATCATGATCAACGCCGTCGGCCTGACCCTGGTCGGGGCTTCGGCCCACTGGCGCCAGCTGGACGGCCAGCTGGTGGTGCTGCTGCTGATGGCCCTGACCTCGGCCGAAGTCTCCATCTCCCTGGCCATGGTGGTTTATCTGCAACGCCGCAAGGGAACGATCGTGGCGGATCGCTATAACGAAATGAAGGGCTGATGAACGCCAAACTGCTGTTTCTCATACCCCTGCTGCCGCTGCTGGGCAGCGCCAGCAACGCCCTGGCCGGCCTCTACCTGCCGCGCCGACTGCGGGGCGCCATCGCCGTGCTGGCGGTGGCCGGGGCCTTTGCCGCCACCGTCCTGCTCTGGCCGCTGGCCGACGGCGCCGGCACCCGGGTCAGCCTCTTCACCTGGCTGGCCAGCGGCGCGCTGCGGGCGGATTTCGGCCTGCTGTTCGATCCCCTGTCGGCCCCCATGACCCTGATGGTCACCGGCGTCTCCACCCTGATTCACCTCTACGCCGTCGGCTATATGGAAAAAGAGGCCGACACGGCCCGTTTCTTCGCCCTGCTCAACCTCTTCGTCTTCGCCATGCTCTGCATTGTGCTGGCGGACAATCTGCTGCTGCTCTTTCTCGGCTGGGAAGGGGTCGGTTTCTGCTCCTACGGCCTCATCGGCTTCTGGTACGCCAACCTGGATAATGCCCGGGCCGGCCGCAAGGCCTTCCTCGTCACCCGGGTCGGCGACGTTTTTTTCGCCGTGGCCATACTCTGGCTCTTCACCCTCTGCGGCAGCGTCGGCATCCCCGAAATTCTCCAGCAGACCGGAGAACTGACCGCAGGCACGGCCACCCTGCTGGTGCTGCTGCTGCTCGGCGGCGCCTGCGGCAAAAGCGCCCAGCTGCCGCTGATGACCTGGCTGCCCGACGCCATGGCCGGGCCGACCCCGGTTTCGGCCCTGATTCACGCCGCCACCATGGTCACCGCCGGGGTCTACCTGCTGTGCCGACTCTTTCCCCTGGTGGCCCTGTCGCCAACCGCCATGCTGGTCATCACCCTGGTCGGTGCCGTGACCGCCCTCTATGCCGCCAGCTGCGCCCTGGCGCAACGGGAAATCAAACGGGTGCTGGCCTATTCCACCATGAGTCAGATCGGTTATATGTTCATGGCGGTGGGCGCCGGCAGCGTGGCCGGGGCCCTGTTTCACCTCATCAGCCATGCCTTTTTCAAGGCCCTGCTCTTCATGGGAGCGGGCTGCGTCATCCATCTCTGCGACGAAGAAAACGACATCTTCCGCATGGGCGGGGTGGCCAAGCGTTCCCCCTTCGTCTTCTGGATGTTCCTGGCCGGGGCGCTCTGTTTGGCGGGCATGCCTTTCTCGGGCGGCTTCTTTTCCAAGGACGGTATTCTGCTGAGCCTCTTTGCCCAAACCGGAACCGGCTACCGGCTGGCCTGGCTGCTCGGCCTCTTCAGTGCCCTGCTGACCAGCCTTTACAGCTTCCGTCTGCTGCTGCTGGTCTTTGCCGGAGAGCCTCGTCGGCCGGTGCATGGCCATTCCTTGCCGGCGCTGATGCGCTGGACCCTGCCCCCCCTGGCCCTGCTCGGGCTGACGGCCGGTCTGCTCAACCTGCCGGAAGCCTACGGCGGCCATGACTGGTTGACCCATCAGCTCGGCTCCTTGGCGGGAAGACTGCCCGCCGTCGACCATTTGACGGAATATCTGCTGGCCCTGGTTGCCGGCTGTCTCTTTCTGTTTGGCGCACTGATCGCCTGGGATCGTTACCGGGTGGTTATCGACCGCACGCCGCGCTGGCACCAGCGTTTTCTGCTCAAGGGCTGGCAGGCCGATGGGGTGATCGACCGCCTGATCGTGCGACCCTTTACGGCCTGCGCCGAATTCTGCTGGCAGGGCCTCGACCGCTCCCTCATCGAAGGGCTGTTGCAAACCCTGGCCGCAGGCTGCCTGCAGCTGGGAGACCGCCTGCGCCGCCTGACCAGCGGCCGCCTCTCCCATTACCTGAGCGGCTTCGCCTGGGGACTGTTGCTCATGCTGACCTGGTTTCTGCTGACCTTGGTAAAACAGGGATAAAACCTCGGCCACGGAGACACGGAGGCCCAGAGAAAACCGGGTAAAATAGTTTTCCCTTCTCCCCAAGGGAGAAGGAAAATAAATATGTACATCTCAAAGAATTGGACGGAAATTCCAAAGTTTTGCACTAGCTTGTTGAAACAAGCGAGCCGTTTTTAGTTTAATTTTTTAGCTTTTCCTCCGCGTCTCAGTGCCTCTGTGGCTAACGATTTTATTAAGGTTGAAGGATGCTCGCATCACCGCAAATACACGGGTTGACCCTGCTAATTGTTGTGCCCCTGGTCGGAACCCTGCTCTGCCTGTTGTTTCGCAGGCTGCCGGCGGCCTGCCGCTGGCTCACCCTGCTATCGACCC
>JARRKW010000126.1:2498-7452 GCA_037387645.1 Desulfuromonadaceae bacterium | reverse complement strand
GCCCGCTGCCTGCGTTCTGCCTCTTTGGCTTAACGCTGGCTAGGCCTGCATCGGCACGCCTTGCCAGCAACCAAAATGACTCAGAATTATGCGTCACGATTAACCGAACGGGCCACTAGGAAACCGGGCGGCCACCGAAGCCTTTGAGCTTGTCATGGGCGTAACGCAACAGTCTTTCGGTGTCGGCCCAGCCGATGCATTTATCGGTAATGGAGACCCCGTATTTGAGTTGGGCGAAGTTGTCACTGGCCGGTTGATTGCCGGGCTCGAGATTGCTTTCGATCATGACGGAATTGATCGATTTGTTGCCGGCGCCGATCTGTTCGATCACATCAACCAGTACCTCTTCCTGCCGCTCGTGGTCTTTATAGCTGTTGGCATGGCTGCAATCGACCATGATCCGGGCCGGCAGTCCCGCTTTCTGCAGCATCTCTTCCGTATGTTGAATGTCCTTGGCGCTGTAATTCGGCCCGCTGTTCCCGCCGCGCAGCACGATATGGACGTCGCTGTTGCCGGTGGTGGAAACGATGGCGTTGCGTCCGTCGTTGTCGATGCCGAGGAAGTTGTGCGGGTGCAGCGCGGATTTAATGGCATCGATGGCAATCTGCAGGTTGCCGTCGGTGCCGTTTTTGAAGCCGACGGGGAAGGAGAGGCCGCTGGCCATTTCGCGATGAATCTGCGACTCGGTGGTACGTGCGCCGATGGCGCCCCAGCTGATGAAGTCGGCCAGATAGTGCGGCGAAACCGGATCGAGCATTTCGCAGGCCGTCGGCAGTTTCAGGTCGGTAATGGCGCTGAGCAGGCTGCGGCCGATGCCGAGGCCTTTGGATATGTGGTGGGTTCCGTTGAGGTCGGGGTCATTGATCAGGCCCTTCCAGCCCACGGTGGTGCGGGGTTTTTCAAAGTAAACCCGCATGACGATAAAAAGCTGATCTGCCAGTTCCCGACCCAGTTCGGCCAAGCGCTCGGCATAGTCAAGAGAGGCCTTGGGGTCGTGAATGGAACAGGGCCCGACCACGACCATCAGGCGACGATCCTGGTTGTTGAGAATCGCGGTGATCTGTTCGCGGGCGCTGGAGACGAATTCGGCCGCGGCCTCGGACAGGGGAAAAACCTGTTTCAGATCGGACGGGGCGATAATCGGTATCAGCTGGCGAATACGAAGATTGCTGGTGCTTTTCATGGGCGTTCCTTTGCGGTTGATATGGCCAAGGCATTTATAGCCGGTCAATATAGCGGTTTTGTTGTTCGATGTCAAAGTATGACTGTTCCTGCTCGATCTGCAACGGACGGCCGGGAAAGCGTTTGACACTTTTTCGGCGATTGCGTATAAAAAGAACTTTAATAAAGACAGCTGCATAGATTTTTAAAAGAAAGGGTCATTCATATGGGCTTTCTGGGTCAACTGATCATGATCGTGGCGGACGCGATCAATATGATCTTCACTTTCTATATCTATATTGTCGTGGCGGCGGTGCTGATTTCCTGGGTCAACCCCGATCCCTATAATCCCATCGTACGGTTTCTGCGCAATGCCACCGATCCGCTGCTCAACCGGATTCGTCGTGTCGTGCCCACGCAAATCGGAGGATTCGATTTCTCCCCCATGCTGTTGCTGTTCGGGGTTTACATTTTGCAGCGTGTGGTGATTTTGTTGCTCACTCGGTTGGCGTACCTTTTCTAGGAGCCCCTTTTATGGCCATAAGCCCCATTGATATACAACAGCAGCGGTTCAAAACCCGTCCCTTTGGATACGACAAGGCGCAAGTGGATCTTTTCCTGGAGCTGCTTTCCGAAGAGCTGGAACGTCTGTGTGCCGTTAATCAGGGGTTGAAGGAGGAGCTGGCGCGCAGCCGGAACGGTTTGGATGAAATGAAGGGGCGCGAGGCGCTGCTCAAGGAAACCCTGCTGACCACGCAGCGCATGGTCGAGGATTTGAAAAACAATGCCCGCCGGGAAAGCGACATCATCCTGGCCGATGCCCAGATGCGGGCCGAGCGGATCGTGCGGGACGCCGAGGAGCGGCGGATTCAGCTGGTCAATGATATTCAGCAGGTCAAGCGGCAGCGGATTTCCTTTGAAAGCAGTCTGCGCTCCCTGGTGGAAAGTCATTTGCGGCTGCTGGACATGGATCTGGTCATGGTCGAGAAGCAGGAGGAGCCGGAGCTCTCCTATAACGAACGGTTTTCCCTGGGCGAAGGGACCGCTGCTTCGGTCCGGGAAGAACCGTCGCTTCGGGAGGAGGACTGATGCCCGCTTTTTTGAGCGCCACAGAGAACGGGGTGGTGCTCAATGTTTATGTCCAGCCCCGTGCCAGCAGGAACGAGCTGGTCGGCGTGCAGGGTGAAGAGTTGAAGGTCCGCTTGACTTCGCCACCGGTGGATGGGGAAGCCAACAGGTTGTGCCGGGAATATTTTGCCAAATTACTGCGGGTTTCCAAGTCGAGTGTTGAGCTGGTTTCCGGGGAACGGTCGCGGCATAAGCGTTTGCTCGTTGCCGGAGGGTGCCTGCGGGAGGTTGAAGAGCGTCTGGCGGAACATTTGATGAAGGCGTGAGCGCAACCAATTACCGATGGACAGGCAGATTCCTTTTTGTTAATATCTGCTCGTTTTAATTGGTTCCAGTTATATTGATCTCAGAGGATGGTCGGGTCCTATTTCGTCGAGTTGGTTTTTTCGTGAGAGGTCTGCTGCTGTACGAAAAAACAGCCGTCATTGCCAAGAAAGATTTGTTGAAAGGGAGGAACGATGGAGAAGAGAGTGCGGTTGAGTTTATTTGTCTTGTGCAGCATCCTGATGGCGGTTGGGCTTTTTGCCGTTAGCGCCCTGGCCGAAGAGGTCGTGCTGTCCAGTACCGACTGTGTCAAGTGCCATGATCAGGAGCCGGCCGATATCGCCGCTTTGGGCGCCAAACACAAAACGGCGGTTACCTGTCAGGACTGCCATATCGGGCATCCGCCCAAGGTGGAAAACAACATCCCCGAATGCAGCATGTGCCATTCCGGCTCCGTTCACTATGAACTGGCCGATTGCATTGGTTGCCACAATCCGCACAAACCCCTGGAAATCGCCCTCACCGGCGAGCTGACGGCTCCCTGTCTGACCTGCCATGATTCCCAGAAGGCGCAACTGGATGCCGAGCCGAGCAAGCATACCGCTCTGGCCTGTAACTTCTGCCACGCTGATCGTCATGGGGTCATTCCCCCTTGCGTCAAGTGCCATGAGCCCCATTCGGCCCAGATGACCCAGGCCGATTGCGGTACCTGTCACAAGGCGCATAAGCCGGCTACGGTCACCTATGCCGCCGATACCCCCAACATCCAGTGTGCCGCCTGCCATGAAACGGCTTATCAGCTGCTCGTGGCCAGCCCCTATAAGCACAAAGATGTCGCCTGCGTCAGCTGCCATGCCGACAAGCACAAGACCGTGCCCCTGTGCTCCGATTGCCATGGTCTGCCCCATGCCGAAGGCATTCACGCCAAATTCCCCAAATGCGGTGATTGCCATAACATCGGCCATGATCTGAATAAGTAGCCTCATTGCACAGCCATCCACGTCCTGTCGCGTGGATGGCTGTTTTTCTCTGTTGCGCGGACGATTGGTCCTTCGCGATAGAATGTTCAAGGTGAAAGAGAGGAATAAATGGATAGAAAAAAAGTGATTTTCAGATGCCTGCCACTGCTTCTGAGTCTGATACTGGCCTTTTCGTTGATCGCCTGTGCCGGGCCGTTGGCCAAGCCCGAACCCGCCGCGGCACCGCAGGCGGTAGTGGCGCCGCCGGCAGAAGTTCCGGCCCCTGCTCCCGAGGTGGCGCCGGTTCCCGTGGTTCAGCCGGAGCCCGTGCCCGCAGTGCCTAAAAATCCCTATGAGGCGACGCTGGCTCCTCTGACGGTGGCCGATTGCGGTCGCTGTCATAGCTCCTACTTCAATATGATCAAGAAAGAGGGCGGACGGCATCAGTTCGACTGTCGGGACTGCCATCAGAAATTCCATGCCTACAATCCCCAACGGGGCAACTGGGCCGATATCATGCCCAAATGCGCCAGCTGTCATACCCTGCCCCATGGGTCGAAACAGACCCAATGTCTGGCTTGCCATGCCAATCCGCATACGCCCAACAATGTGCTCGTGTCGGATCTGTTGAACAACAACTGCGCCGATTGCCATGCCTCGCCGGTGAGCCAGCTGCAGCAGTTCCCCAGCAAGCATACCCAGGTGGCCTGCTCCGATTGTCACACCTCCCATGGCTACATTCCTTCCTGCTTCATGTGTCATGAACCTCATTACGAGCAGCAGCCGGTGGCGAGCTGTCTGCCCTGTCATCCGGTTCATCAGCCGCTGCAGATCGTGTTCCAGCAGGGCATGGAGCTGAAGACCTGTTCGGGCTGTCATGCCAGTGTTTATGGCGTCTGGTCCGGTAGCCACAGCAAGCATGCCCAGGTTTCCTGCATGGATTGTCACAAGCAGCATGCCCAGATTCCCAGCTGCAGCGAATGTCACGGGGCTTCTCCGCACAATGCTTCCCTGCATGAGAAATTCCCCAATTGTCTGACCTGCCACCTCGATCCCCACGATCCGCCGGTCAAGACCAGGTAGTTTGTTTTACTAGCAAACTCTGTACGCTTCATTGCCAACAGCCGGGACCGCATAAGCGCTCCCGGCTGTTGAGTTTGTTGGGGAAAATAACCTTGACAGTTCGGGGCGGTTTTTTTATCGTGCCGCGGGCGAAAAACATTTGTGCTGAAGGGCTCAATAGGTGAAAATCACAAGCTACGCACCGGCAAAAATTAATCTCTGTCTGCATGTGCTGGGCAAACGGCCGGATGGCTATCATGAGCTGGCCATGCTCATGCAGCGGGTTTCCCTTTATGACCGGATCGATGTTGAAATTGTCGCGACGCCGGAGGTCCGAGTGTTTTGCGAAGGATTGAGTCTGGCGGCGGGGGAAGAGAATA
>JARRKW010000126.1:0-2426 GCA_037387645.1 Desulfuromonadaceae bacterium | reverse complement strand
GCCACGGTTCTACTGACCCTCAATCGGTTGCTGGAACTGCATCTGTCGCGACCCGAATTAATGCAGCTGGGCCTGTCGCTGGGGGCGGATGTGCCGTTTTTCGTTTGTGAGCAGACGGCCTGGGCCAGCGGCATCGGCGAGCAGTTGCAGCCGGCTCCCGTTCTGCCTTCAGCCTGGTATGTACTGGTCAATCCGAAAGTAAGTGTTTCGACCGCGCAGGTCTATGGAAAATTAGGGTTGACATCTCCTGGGCATACGACTAGACTGCCGAGGTTTCCCGGAACGATAGCAGAGCTTGTCGAGCAGCTGCATAACGATCTGGAACGGGTCACCGTGGCGGAATACCCGGTGGTGGCCGAGATCAAGCAGCGTCTGCTCGAGCTGGGAGCCGTCGGGGCGCTCTTGTCCGGTCGCGGGCCGACCGGGTTCGGGGTTTTTTCATCCGCTACGGCGGCCGTAGCGGCGGCCGCGGCCCTGGCTGGTTTTCCCTGGAAGGTATATGCGGTGGAACCGCTTTGACGGGGACATTAAACAACAAAGAATTTGATCGACCCAGACAGATCCATGTTGGGGCGTCGCCAAGAGGTAAGGCACCGGATTTTGATTCCGGCATTCCCAGGTTCGAATCCTGGCGCCCCAGCCACTTATGAGGTCGTTCTCTAAGTAAGTTTGCTAGCGTTTGTTGCAAATAGGTCATGGAATGCCATGGCCTACAGTTTTTTTCTGGTCAACAGGGAGGTCCCGTGGTGGATAAACTCAAAATTTTTTCTGGCACCTCCAATCTGCCCCTGGCGCGCGAGATTTGTGGGCATCTTGCCGTTCCCCTGGGAAATGCCAACGTCAAGACATTTTCCGACGGCGAAATCATGATTGAAATCGGTGAAAACGTCCGCGGACGGGACGTTTACATTGTGCAGTCGACCAGCGCCCCCTCCAATAACAACCTGATGGAGTTGCTGGTCATGACGGATGCCCTGAAGCGGGCTTCCGCTTCCAGCATTACCGCCGTTATTCCCTATTTCGGTTATGCCCGCCAGGATCGCAAGGTCGCGCCGCGTACCCCCATTACCAGCAAGCTGGTCGCCGATCTGATCTCCGTCGCCGGTATGGATCGGCTGGTTACCATCGATCTGCATGCCGGGCAGATTCAGGGCTTTTTCAATATTCCCGTGGATCATCTCTATGCCGCGCCGGTGGTGCTTGACGATCTCAAGAGCCGTTTCCGGGACAAGCCGCTGGTGGTGGTCTCTCCGGATGCCGGCGGGACCGAACGGGCGCGTGCGTTCGCCAAGCGGTTGGATGCCGGCCTGGCCATTATCGACAAGCGTCGCAGTGGTCCGAATGTGTCCGAGGTGATGAACATTATCGGCGATGTTGCCGGACAGACCTGCGTCATTATCGACGACATGATCGATACGGCCGGCACCCTCTGTCAGGCCGCCCAGGCCCTCAAGGAAAAGGGTGCCAAGGAAATTTTCGCCTGCGCCAGCCATGCGGTATTGTCGGGGCCGGCGCTGGAGCGGATCATGTCCAGTTGTCTTGAAGAAGTCGTGGTAACCAATACTATTCCGCTGGGTGAGAAAACCAGGCTCTGCCCCAAGCTTCGGGTTCTTTCCGTGGCGAGTCTGTTGGCTGAGGCGATTCGTCGTATTCATGGCGATGAATCGGTCAGCTCGCTTTTCGTTTAAGCGGTTGGGTTTAGCTGAATGACTACGGTCTAACATAAACGGAGGAAAATTTATGGCTACATCAGAACTTAAGGTTGCTTCTCGGGGCAAGTCGGGCAAGGGCATTTCCCGCAGCCTGCGCCGTGAAGGACGGATTCCCGCAGTGGTTTACGGAAGAGGTTTGGAAACCAGTGCCATTTCGGTCGTGCCCAAGGAATTGGAGGCCGTCGTGGCCACCGAAGCCGGCTGGAACACCCTGATTACCCTCAAGGGGGAAGGCGCCATTGACGGCAAGGTGGTGATTCTGAAGGATATGCAGCTCGACCCGATTCGCCGCGATCCCCTGCATGCCGACTTCCAGGTCATTGACCTGAGCCAGAAGGTACATGTCATGGTGCCGGTTCATCCGGTCGGCAAATCGGCCGGCGAGAAGATCGGCGGCATCCTGCAGGTTATCCGTAAGGAGCTCGAAATCATCTGCCTGCCGACGGCTATTCCCAAGGCCATCGATGTGGACGTTACCGCCATGGAGATCGGCGATGTGCTGCACGTGGAAGATCTGACCTTGCCCGCAGGTGTGGAGGCGCCGCATGAGGTCAATTTCACGGTCATCACCTGTACCGGTCATAAGCCGGAAGAGGTCGAGTCGGAAGAAGAAGAGGCCGAGGAAGAAGAATAATCGGGGTAACTCTTGAAACTGGTAGTCGGGTTGGGTAACCCGGGGGATAAATACGCCCAGACGCGCCATAACATCGGCTT
>JARRKW010000125.1:0-4993 GCA_037387645.1 Desulfuromonadaceae bacterium | reverse complement strand
CCATGGTCGCCCTCTACCGCCCCGGTCCCCTCGGTTCGGGCATGGTCGACTCCTTCATCAAGCGTAAACACGGTCAGGAGACCTTCGATTACCCCTTCCCGCAACTGGAGCCGATCCTCAAGGACACCTACGGGGTTATCGTTTACCAGGAACAGGTCATGCTCATCGCCCAGGTGCTGGCCCGCTACAGCCTCGGCGGCGCCGACCTGCTGCGGCGGGCCATGGGGAAGAAAAAACCGGAGGAAATGGCCAAGCAGAAGGAGATCTTCCTGGCCGGGGCCAAGGAGAACAGGCTCGACCTGAAGAAGGCCGAGGGCGTTTTCGACCTGATGGAAAAGTTCGCCGCCTACGGTTTCAATAAATCCCATTCGGCCGCCTACGCCCTGGTCGCCTATCACACCGCCTATCTCAAGGCGCACTATCCGGTGGAATTCATGGCGGCGCTTTTGACCGAGGACATGGAGAACACCGACAAGGTCATCAAGAACATCGCCGAGGTGCGTTCCATGGGGATCGAGGTGCTCCCCCCGGATATCAACGCCTCGGATCGGTCCTTCACGGTGCACGGCAATGCCATCCGTTTCGGCCTCGGCGCGGTCAAGGGGGTAGGGGCGGCGGCCCTGGAATCGATCCTCGAACAACGCCAGGAGGAACCGTACGCCTCCCTGCAGGATTTCTGCGAAAGGGTCGATCTGCGCAAGGTCAACAAGAAGGTGGTCGAGGCCCTGATCAAATGCGGCGCCTTCGACTCCCTGCAGGGGAAGCGGGCCCAGTATCTGGCGGTCCTCGAAGAGGTCATGGAGATCGCCCAGAAGATGCAGCGGGAAAAAGAGGCGGGGCAGGCATCCCTGTTCGGCACCGAAGAGATCGTTTTCCACAAGGGCAACGGTTACGGCAAGCTGCCGGAAATGGATGAATGGCCGGAAAAGATTCTGCTCGGCTTCGAGAAGGAGGCCCTCGGCTTCTACATCACCGGCCATCCCCTGGCGCGGCATGGCGCCCTGATCAAGCGTTTCGCCACCTGCGACACCGCCGGCCTGTACGAGCGGTCCGACAAGGAGGAGGTCAAGGTTTGCGGCATGGTGGCGGGACTCAAGGAACTGACCACCAAGAAGGGCGACCGCATGGCTTTCGTCACCCTGGAGGATCTCTCCGGTTTTGTCGAAATGGTGGTGTTCCCGGAGGTCTATCAGGCCTCCATGGAGCTGCTCAAGGGGGAGGAGCCGCTGCTGGTGAGCGGCACCCTGGATATGGGCGAGGAGTCCTGCAAGCTGCTGGCCAGTGAGGTGCTGTCCCTGCAGGAAGTCAAGGAGCGTCTGACCAAGCGGGTCCATTTCCGCCTGACCACGCCGGGCCTGAGCGAGTCCCAGCTGCAGCAGCTCAAAACCATCCTCGGTCGCTATCGGGGCGGTTGCGAGGTGCTGCTGCACCTGATCATTCCCAATCGCAGTGAAACCATCATCCGCCTGCCGGAAAAGCTGTGGGTTTCGGCCTCGGATGAAATTATGGATGCCGCCGAGAAATTATTCGGCTATAATGTCGTGACTTTCGAATGATGGGGAAAAATCCCCGTCCCCCCTTGTTCCGATCCGGCGTCGCCGTCGGGTCCAAGCAGGAGAGAAAACATGCAATTCTATCTTGATTTTGAAAAGCCTCTGGTGGAACTTGAGCAGAAGATTCGCGATCTACGTGAATTCTCCACGGAAAAGGTCGATTTTGCCAGCGATATCATGAAGTTGGAAAAGAAAGCGGCAAAGCTGCGGGAAGAGATCTTCGCCAAGCTGAGCCGCTGGCAGCGCACCCAGCTGGCCCGGCACATGAACCGGCCCTTCACCCTCGATTATATCGAGTACATCTTCACCGACTGGTTCGAGGTGCACGGCGATCGTAATTTTCGGGACGATCCGGCTCTGGTCTGCGGGTTTGCCCGGCTGGACGGCGAGCCCTGTGCCGTCATCGGGCATCAGAAGGGACGGGACACCAAGGAAAAGGTGTTCCGCAATTTCGGCATGCCCAACCCCGAGGGGTACCGCAAGGCCCTGCGGGTGATGCAGATGGCCGAGCAGTTCGGGCTGCCCGTCTTCACCTTCGTCGACACCCCCGGAGCCTATCCCGGTATCGGCGCCGAGGAGCGCGGCCAGGCCGAGGCCATTGCCCGCAATCTGCGGGAAATGGCGGCCCTGACCGTGCCGCTGATCGTCACCGTGACCGGTGAGGGGGGCTCCGGCGGCGCCCTGGCCATTGCCGTGGGCAACCGGGTCATGATGATGGAATACTCCATCTACTCGGTCATTTCCCCCGAAGGCTGCGCCGCCATTCTCTGGAGCGACGGTACCCTGGGGCCCCAGGCCGCCGAAGCCTTGAAACTGACGGCCACCGACATCGAGGAGCTGGGTTGCGTCATCGACGACGTCATTCCCGAACCGCTGGGGGGAGCCCACAACAATCCCCGGGAAGCGGCGGCCAACATCAAGATATATCTGAAGAAGCATCTGGCCGAACTGAAGGCGCTGAGCGCCGAGGAGCTCATCGAACAGCGCTATCAGAAGTATCGGGCCATGAGTCGTATCAAGGAATGAGCCGGGAACGGAACCAGTTTGTCTGAACGGATCTGCCATGAACACTGAGCCCGCGCAGGTGGTCGGCATCGGCCAGTGTTCCTTCGATCTTCTTGGCCGCATCGGCCGGTATCCCGCAGTCGATGAGAAAGTGGAAATGTCGCAGATGCTTACCCAGGGCGGAGGGCCGGTGGCCACCGCCCTGGTTGCCTTGGCGCGGCTGGGTGTGGCCACCGCCTTCTGCGGCCGCATCGGTGACGACGGTTACGGGTTGCGGATTCGCGAGGGCCTGATCGCGGCGGGGGTGGACTGTCGCGGTCTGTTGTGCGAGCCGGGGGCGACCAGCCAGTTCGCCTTTGTGGCGGTGGAGGAGGACAGCGGCCGGCGCAATATTTTCTGGCATCGGGGCAGCGCCCGACCCCTGACCGGCGCGGAGCTTGAGGTAGGGGGGCTCGCCGCCTGCCGGGTGTTGCATCTGGACGGTCGACATGTCGAGGCCGCTTTGGCGGCGGCACAACAGGTTCGGCGGCAGGGGGGACTCAGCGTGCTGGATGGCGGCACGCTCAACGCGGATACCGAACGCCTGCTGCCGCTGATCGATCATGCCGTGATCAGTCAAAAATTCGCCCGGCAGTTGCATTCCGACAGTCACCGCGCCGCCCTTGACTCCCTGCTGGCGCGGGGGGCGACAGCGGCCACCGTGACCTGCGGCGCCGGGGGTTGTCATACCCTGAGCCGCGCCGGCGAGTTCTTCTCCCTGCCGGCCTTTGCCGTGCAGGCGCTGGATACCACCGGTTGCGGCGACGTCTTTCACGGCGGTTATATTTACGGCCTGTTGCAGGGCTGGCCCTTGCGGCGCACGGTGAGATTCGCCGCCGCCTGCGCCGCCCTGAAGACCCGGGCCCTGGGCGGGCGCACGGCCATTCCGACTCTGGCCGAAGTGGAAGGCTTTCTGGCCGATCAGGATTTCTCCCCAAAGGTATGTTAAGGTTATGTTGAAGTTTGCAGGAAGGTTTTTCCCCGGGCTGGCGGCGGCGGGTTTGCTGCTGCTGGTGTGCGCCTGTGGCGGCCCCAGCTATGATGTCCGGGTGCTCGATTCGGCCAGGGTGACGGTTCCGGCCGAAACCGGCGGGCCCGACGGCCCGACCGGGGCCAGGACCGTGCCGGCGCGCGAGCTGGCCCCCCACCAGCGGCCCTACACGGTCAATGGGGTGCGCTACGATCCGCTGCTGGACCATCAGGGCTACGTCGCCGAAGGGGTCGCCAGCTGGTACGGCGCGGATTTTCACGGGCACAAAACCAGCAATGGCGAAACCTACAACATGCACGCCATGACCGCCGCCCACAAGACCCTGCCCATGGGGGTTTATGTCAGGGTCCGGAACCTGCGCAACGACAGGGAAGCCGTTGTCCGCATCAATGACCGGGGGCCCTTCGTCAAGGGGCGTCTCATCGATCTCTCCTATTCCGCGGCCAACCAATTGGGGGTCGCAGGCCCGGGGACGGCGCCGGTCCGGGTCGAAGCTCTGGGTGAGCAGGTCCGCGATAGCCAGGGACAGATCCGTTACCGCCCCCTGCCCAGTTACGACATCGGCAGCTACGCGGTGCAGCTCGGCGCCTTTGCCCTGGCCGAAAACGCCCGTCGTTTTGCCGCCGAGCTGAAAGACCGTTTCGGCGCCTCGGATATCCAGCAGGGGATGGTCAACGGACAACGCTACTACCGGGTTCGGGCCGGTCGTTATGGCTCTCTGGAAGCGGCTGAGGCGGCCCGGAGCAATTTTGAACGGCTGAATTTCCCCGGCGCCTTTGTGGTGGCATTCGAGTGATCGAGTGCTGAGTGTGAAAATCGCGGCTAAAGCCGCTCCCGCAGTTAATGGATTTGCCGCCGCAGTCGTCGGCCAGGTTTTGCAACAGCATCAATATTTTTCCCAGAAAGTTTTCCATGTTTCAGTTCACCCTGCTTCATACCGATAAGGAAACCGCGGCCCGTCGCGGTCGCTTGCAGACCCCGCACGGCACCATCGAAACGCCGATTTTCATGCCGGTGGGCACCCATGCGGCCATGAAGGCCCTGACCCCGGCCCAGGTCGAAGAGGCCGGCGCTCAGATCATCCTTTCCAATACCTACCATCTGCATCTGCGCCCCGGCGAGGGGCTGGTGGAGAAGGCCGGCGGGCTGCACGCCTTCATGAACTGGCAGCGGCCGATTCTGACCGACAGCGGCGGTTTTCAGGTATTTTCCCTGCCGAAAAAGAAGATTACCGAAGAGGGGGTGTTCTTCAAGCATGAGGTCAGCGGCAAGGAGATTTTTCTCGGCCCGAAAGAGGCCATGCAGATTCAGAACGCCCTGGGGGCCGATATCATCATGGCCTTTGACGAGTGCATTCCCTATCCGGCCAGTCACGAGTATGCGGCCAAATCGATCCGCAAGACCC
>JARRKW010000124.1:0-11232 GCA_037387645.1 Desulfuromonadaceae bacterium | reverse complement strand
GGCCAGAGTGGCAAACCCGATGACCTCGGCGAGAATGGTTGCGCCCCGCCCGCGGGCCGATTCCAGCGATTCCAACAGCAGCACCCCGCTGCCTTCGCCGCACACCAGGCCGTCCCGATCACGATCAAAAGGCCGGGGGGTGGCGGTGGGCCGATCATTGTAGCCGGTGGAAACGGCATTGATGATATCAAAAACCGCCGCCGTCATGGGATGAAACTCATCCGCTCCGCCACAGAGCATCTGCCGCTGCCGGCCCATAACGATCATTTCGTAACCGTAACCGACGGCCTGGCAGCCGGTGGCGCAGGCCGCCGCGGGGGCCAGAATCCGCCCGTTGATGCCCAGGGTCTGGGCGACATTGGCGGCACAGGAATGACTCATGATCTGCAGAAAAAAGGTTGATTTCAACCGTTCAAAGCTGTGATCGGTGAAAAAATCCTCCATCGCCGCATAAAAGGCGTTGGGACTGCCGACGGTCGAACCGATGGAAACCCCCAGCCCACCACCGGCACAGTCCACAGCACTCAAGCCGGCCTGTTGCAGCGCCTCCTGGCAGGCCAGGGTGGCATAGATGGACATGGACGACATGGAGCGACGATATTTCCGGGGGATCTGCTGCACCTCAAGTTCGGGCACCAGGGCCGCGACCTGGGTCCGCATCCCTCCGATGGTCTGCAGTTCCGGGAGCTGCCGTACCCCGCTCTGCCCCGCTTCCAGGGCGGACAGCAAGCAATCGGCCCCCCGACCGAAAGGGGACACGGCTCCCATTCCGGTAATCACTACCCGTTTCAATTGCACCGCATCAGATCCTTTTTGAGCTGTTCGCTGCCGATGGCGTGGGCACAGGCCTGAAAAGCCGATATCATCACGCCCAGCAGACCGGGACCGTTAATGGCCTGTCCGGCCAGGAAAAGACCCGGGATACGGGTAAGCGGCAAAGGGTTTTTCTGGCCCACCCGCTGCGCTACGCCATAGAGGCTGCCCGCCGGGCTGTGGCTGTAGCGTTTCAGGGTCCGGGAAGTGGAAAGTTCGTGTCCGACCACCCGTTCCCGCAATTCCGGGCAAAGGCGCTCAAGCCGGGTTCGCAACAGCCGGGCCACCCGCTCCTTGGCTTGCCCGTAGCTTTCCGCCCCGCCATCATCCCCGGCAAAGAGCATGTCCCCGGACAGTTCGGCGGGCGTCAGACCGATGGAAAAAAATCCCTGGGCCTGTCGCTCCCGCGCCAGCTTCCTGGCGGCGGAAACGAACAGCGGCCGCTGCTGCCAGGTGCCTTCCTGCGGGGAGAAGAAGGCCGTTGGATCTTCCGCCAGATAAAGATTCGCTCGATCCAGCAGAGCGATGGGCCGATCACTTGCGGCATAGAGAATAACCCCGGAAGCGCTTTCTTTCAGACCGGCCAAACGCCTCCGATAAACCGGTCGGAACAGGCCCTCGGGCACCAACTGCAACAACGTCCGGGGATGGACCGTGGCGTTACAGCCACGACAGGTCAGCACCGCGGCAACCAGACTTTCTCCGCCACCGACTATACCATGGACGGAGCGATAATAGGAACCGACCACCCGGGCATGCAGGGCAAGGGGAACCTGTTCCGGAGCAACGCCGTAAAGAAGACCATGACAGCAAAGAAGCGCCTGCAAAAGGGTATTGTCGGTCAAGCCGTCGAGAAAGTCTTTCAGACTGACCTCATCGTATTCCCGCAGATAAGGTTTCGTCTTCCCGGTTTCCAGAATGAAGTCGTCGGTTGTGGCCTTGATCTCCGCGATCACCCGCAGATAGGTCGCGATGGCATCGGCCTCGGCGGGAAAGGTTGCCGTCAATCTCTCCCGCAGCGCTTCGTAGCCCATGGGAAAACGAAACTCAAAGGCCGGCCTGAGGCTGCGAAACACATCGAAGCCGGCGGCGTCGTAGGCGCTGGTCTGGATCAGGGGGGACAGCCCCAGATAGCGGAAAAAGCGATCCAGGAGTTGCCCTCGATCAAGATCCCCGGAATAGTGGAAACCGGTATCAAAACGCAAACCCTGGCGATCGAAACTACTCAGAAGCGGCCCGGGGCAAGGATGTTTCTCCACCAAGGCGACCCGATAACCGTTTTTCGCCAGCAGCAGCGCCGACGTCATCCCCGATGCCCCGCCCCCGATGACCAGGTAGTCGTAGCTCATTCATTAAATCCCAGCACCAGACAGGCATTGGTGCCGCCAAAGCCCGCCGAATTGCACAGGATATGCTCCGGAACCTGATTCACCGTTGTCGCCGCAATATTGAGCCGCCGCGAATATTCGTCCGGTTCGGAAAAATTGATATTCGGCGCAATAAAACCGCCACGCGCCATGATCACCGCATACACCGCCTGGGACGCCCCCGCCATCCAGAGCTCGTGCCCGGCCATGGACTTCAACGAGGAAACCCAGGGCGTTTTTTCACCGAACAGCGCACTGATGTTTCCCGCCTCGGCCATGTCCCCGGCCGGGGTCGAGGTGGCGTGAGCCGAAATATAATCGATATCCGCCGGCGCAAGCGCCGCCCTGTCCAGGGCCATACGCATGGCCCGCTGCAGACCGTTGCGGCTGGGAACCGACAGATGTTCCCCATCGGAGGAGAAGCCGTAGCCCAACACTTCCCCCAGAATGGTCGCCCCCCGCGCCCTGGCCAGATCGTAGCGCTCCAGGACCAGAGCCGCCGCTCCGCCGCTCGGCACCAGACCGTCCCGCCGGGCATCGAAGGGGCGACTGGCCGCCTGGGGCGGATCAATGGCAATGGAAAAGGCCCCGAGCCCGTCGAAACTGCACATGGCTTCCCAGTTGATCTCCTGGGCGCCACCGCAGATGATCCGTTCCTGCCGACCGAAAGCAATGAGATCGGCGGCCTGGCCCACCGCGTGCCCGCCACTGGAGCAGGCCGAGCTGATGGTCCAGCAGGCCCCCTGGGTGCGCAACAGGGTATTCAGGTTCATGGTCACCGTGGAATTCATGGAGCGAAACACCTGACCACTGCCGATCAGCTTGGTTTCGCCCCTTTGCCGCAACAGTTCCACCTGCTCGATAGCGGCGACACAGGTGGAGTCGCAACCGAACACCAGACCGGTCTGGTCATTCTGGATATCCTCTTCCCCCAGCCCGGACTGCGTCAGGGCATCCCGCGCGGCGGCATAGGCCTGAACCGCGAATTCGGGCATGGTTTTGCGCTGTTTCTTGCTCAAGATCCGCTGGGCGTCGAAATCGCGAATAATGCCGGTGAGGGGACTGCGAAAGCCCAGCCGCTGCCGCTCCGCATCCACCACGATGCCGGAACGCCCGGACCGCAAAGCCTCCTCAACGCTTTTCCAGTTGCAACCCAGACATGAAACAATACCGATTCCGGTAATGGCAACCCGATACATAGACCCCTTCAAAAAAATGCCTGCTGATACAGGAAAAAACCGGTTTACATGTAGGTTCCGCCGTTGACCGCCAAAACCTGGCCGGTCATGTAGGAAGCCTGGTCGGAAGCCAGAAAACGGACGACTCCGGCCACTTCCTCGGGGGTACCGACCCGCCCCAGGGGAATCATGGGTAAAATCCGCTCCTGGGGCAGATCCTTGAGCATGTCGGTGGCAATAAAGCCGGGGGAAACGGCATTGACCAACACGTTGCGTTTGGCCACTTCGGCGGCCAGGGCCCGGGTTGCGCCGATGAGACCGGCCTTGGCCGCCGCATAGTTGGTCTGCCCGGGCATGCCGCTCTGCCCCGAGGTGGAGACGATATTGATGATCCGCCCCTGCCGTTTCTTGACCATGCCGTTGACCACCGGCTTGGTCACATTGAAAAACCCGTCCAGATGAACCGCCAGCACCTCGCTCCACTCCTCCTGGCTCATCCACAACAGCAGCGCGTCGCGGGCGAAACCGGCGTTATTCACCAGCACATACGGCGTCTGCTCATCCAGCAACGGCTCCAGGGCCGTCTTGACCGCCGGTGCATCGGCCACGTTAAAAGGGAGCAGCCGACAGGCTGCTCCAAGCGGTTCGATCTCGGCGGCGACCCGGGCGGCCGCTTCGTCGTCACGGCCATAGTTCAACCAGATATCGAAGCCATCCCGGGCCAGGCCGACGGCGATGGCGGCGCCGATCCCCTTACTGCCCCCGGTCACCAGGGCGATTTTACGTTGTTCCATCGATGTTGTTCCCCGACAAGAAAACTCCTTCAGACCGGTTTACCCCTGAGGTCTCAACGGAGCATATCCAGACTCTTTTTCGCGTACTTTCTCAGCTTCCCGTGAGGGGCTTTTTCGGCCACCGTCTGCAGCGTTCCCCGGTATTTGCTGTTGCCGGAAGAACCGAGGGCCTTGCACAGCCAGGACATGGCGTCGACATAGGCCCGGTCACTGCCGCTGGGCAGATATCCTTGCAGCAGTTCCTCCTCGACCACATCCAGAATCACCACATCCTTTACCCCCTCCCGCACGATCAACTTGCCGGCATCGGTCTTGCTCCGCAAATCCCTGGAATGCAGCATTTTGATGAAACGGCGCTGCTGATGCGAAGCCGGCTCCACATAGCCCCCCGCTTCGGGTTCCCCGCTCCAGGTGGGCGCAGCGACGGGAACGGGCGCGGAGGGCGGAGCCGTCAGTTGCACGGTTAGCCGCTTCTCCTCGTTACGATCGAGATTCACCCATTGGCTGTCAGTGAGATAGCCCGGAGCGGAAACTTCCACATGATAGGATCCGGGTTCCAGCTCCATCCCCCAGCTGTAAAACGGCGCGATATTCAGAATCCTTACCCGGGCCCCCTGGGGAATGGTACTGATGAACAGGCGTCCGATCCTTTTCGACTGACTGACCACGCTGCTGACCAACTGGCCATAACGGATGGCGCCGGCCGATTCCTCACTGATGATTTCCGCCTCGGAGATCTTCCCCAGAACGCTTTTGATCTCAATCCGCCCGGTGTTGATGCGCTCAACATCCAGCACCTCCCCGGTTTTCGGGTGCTTGATGGCATCGCCTTCACGGTAGACGGTGAAGATCATCCCCGCCTTGACGCCGGCCCGGTTACCCAGGTCGATGGTCACCTTCTGATCGGTTCGGTTGACGATATAGCCTTCCAGGGGAAAGTTTTTGATGATTTTTCCCGACATTTCCACGATCAGATCCTGCAACCGGCTGGCGGTCGAGCTCCGGACACTTTCGGCGGCGATAATCGAGGCGTTTTCCACGTCGATAATGCGGGCATTCACCTCAAGAACATCCCGGACCTTCATCACCGATCCGGAAATAATGACCTTGACGCCGAGCAGCTTGCCGATCTGGGTGGCGCTGGTTTCATCAATGATCCCGCTCATGCTCAAACGTTGTTCACTGAGAATCTTTTCCAGCAGACGCCGCTCGATCACATCGAACCGACCTTCCTTGACCATGGCCGTAATGAACCATTCGGCCACGATGGCGCCCATATCTTCATTCTCGAAGGGTTCCCCCTGCATCTGAAAATCGAGCACCGCGATTTTGGTCTTGGTAAATTCCGCCGTAGCCGTAACCGGCAGCAGGCCGACCAAAAGCAAAACCAGCATGCCAACAACTCTCTTTACCATCTAAACCTCCCGGAGACAGGTCCACAATACATGAGCAAATAACCGCCGGAGCAACCAGGAAACGGAGCGCACCCCTTCAGGCCCGCCCTTTGGCTCAGGGCCCGAAGTACATGCCTATCTGCTCTTTGGCGGTATCGGTCAGCAAAAAAAGCCCCACTGAAAACATGATGACAATAGTGGAATAGAGAAACTTTTTTGCTTTGTTTTCAAACGCTTCATAGGAAAGGCGATTTTGTTCAATGCGCGCTATGACTTTTTGAAAATACCAGTGCAGCAGTCGTTTTGAAACCGTTTCCCACAGAAACGTGGCAAAGCATAAATGCACCAGCGCCGAACCAAAAAATACGCCTTGCATACCCCAAATTAAGGTCTCGTTATTCATTTGCAATAATCCATCGGCAACATCATGCCATCAAGTCGAGGCGGTCCGGTTTATTTCAACTGCATGACAATGCTGCTGCCGGCCACTGAAATAACGGAAAGGGTTTTACCCGAAACCGGTTTACTGTCCAGGGTGTCGCAGAGACCGTCCACCTGACCACGATACAAAACCGAAAGCTTAAGTTCGCCGCCACCAAAACCTCGGCGGGTAACGGAAGCCACCCCGGAAGTCTTTTCAAACAGTTGGGAAATATTTTTTTGGGCCTGATAGTCGCCGACATTGCGGACGATGACCTCGATAGTCACACCATTGTTGACCTGGTCCTGGAAGGAGGCGACGATCGCTTCAAAGAGCTGGGCGTCCATCAGCTTTATGGCGGCCTTTTCGGCCGCCTTGGATTGGGCGATGTCAGGAGCGATGTGGGGACTGGCGCCGTTGGCCGACTTGGACGCGACAATGCGGCCGCTGGAGCAATTGACCACCTTGGCGGTCAGGTTGGCTTGTCCGGAAACCATCCCCGAGCTTTCCAGGACCGTTTTCGGCACCGATTTTTGCCGCCGCCACCGGATCCCCCTGGATGGCCCGTTCGATCAGTTGATCGTCCTTGCTCATCAGGGCCGCGGTTTGAGCCGGGTCGACCAGATCAAACCCCTTCCCGCGGAGATAATCGACCACGGCGCTCTCGGCGTAATGGCCCTCGGCTTCCTGAATCAACACCATCATCCGGGGCTTGTCCATGGACTCAAGCAGAATCTTGAGCGCCGCCAGATCGGCCCGAATGCTGTCCAGAGAAACCACCGCCGTAATCCGCAGGTGCCAGGTCCCATCGGACAACTGTTCCTCCTGTTTCACCTGATACCGACGCACCGCACCAAAGGTCTGGGTAATGACGACGTCTTTTTGCAACATGAAATTCTTCACTTCGGTCTGGGAAACCAGGACCGTGCCGATCCCCTTTTCCACCGCCTCGCGCTTGGCCAGCAGCAAGGCCTCTTCTTTGGTCTGACCGTAGCCTTCACTGTCCACGGAGATATCGCCGGTGGGACTTTGCGAAGCAAAGGTCGTCGGTGGAAACAGCAGGAAAAACGCGAACAGGGCCGCCAACAGAATTCTCATCAGGTTCCTCCCCGGTAAAAACGGTCAAGCCGCTGGAAAATAACAAATTAAATTTAGACTTTATATAAAAAAGTGCCGAATTTCAAGTACATAATACGGCCAACCCCTGCGGAAAAAGCTCTTTAAACGTCACAAGAGCGCCGGAAAAGTTCAACTTTTTACCGTCTTGGAAAATCCCGACGAACAACAGAGGGCGACATGGGATTATTTACGGGGGCGCGTCGCAAACCGACCAGATCAAAATTCAGCGCCGAGGGTTGCTACCCCGGCGCGGCCTGAAACGAAAGGAGAACTCCGGCAATGGAGGACTTGACTCCATACGGGCAGGCCGTTATTTGGCCGTGGCGACCAGCAGGGCGCGAGTGGGAGCCGGATAACCTTCGATGGTTCGGGAGGAATCGGCGGGGTCGAGGAAATCCGCCAACGATTCGGTCTGAATCCATTCGGTTTTGCGTTGTTCCGCGGAAGTCGTCGGGGTGATATCGAGACAGCGGACTTCACCATAGCCGGTGCGACGCAGCCAGTTTTCCAGACAACGAACAGTGGGCAGAAAATAGACGTTATTCATCTTGGCATAGCGTTTTTCCGGACATAGGACGAGTTCGTCATCTCCCCGCAATACCAGGGTTTCCAACACCAGCTGCCCTCCCCGGCGCAACACCTGGCGCATGGCCGCCAGCGTGTCCAGGGGGGCACGGCGATGGGAGAGCACCCCCATGGAAAAAACCGTATCGAAATACCCCTCCAAAATCGGCAGCTCCTCAAAGGTGACCGGCAGGGTAAAGACTCCGGGCAGACGCGCGTAATGCTGTAACAACAGGGCTTGAAAATAGAAGGTCAGATAGGGTTCCACTCCCAGGGCCAGCTGCGGCCGTTGGGCGGCCATGCGCAGCAGGTAATAACCGTTGCTGCTGCCGATATCGAGCACCCGCCGTCCGGTCAGGGGCGCAATGTGCGACTCGAGCCGGCGCCATTTCTGGGACGATACCCATTCACTGTCGATCTCGATGCCGAACAATCGAAACGGCCCCTTGCGCCAGGGGCAAAGAGCGCGCAGGGCGCCCAGCAACTGCTCGTGCTGACCCGGCGCCAGATCCTCTTCCACACCAATGCGTACCTGCTCTCGTTCCAGATCGATCCAGGACGGCTGAATGGTGGGCAAACCTTCCTGGATGTTAAGATAACGCCGCCCCTTGGCATCGACCCGTTCGATATAATCCGATTTCGCCTCCAGCAGCTCCTGCAGTTGCGTGCGCCAGGGCCCCAACCCGAGCTGTTCCGCCTGTTCCAATAAACGGCGCATGTCAGACCGCTTTCCGCGCCAGCAGCGCCGCGAAATTGAACCATTTGAACCAGATTTCCACCGCCTCGAAACCCGCCTGCCGCAGACGCCGCTGGTGTGCTTCCAGGGTCTCGGGAATCAGGACATTTTCCAGGGCTTCCCGCTTTTGGCTGATTTCCAACTGGGAATAGCCGTTTTCCTGTTTGAAGCGATAGTAGAATTCCTGCTCCAGCTCGGTAAAAAGGAGATCCTCGTGCATCACCTTTTCCGTCAGCAGCAAAACACCGCCGGGGCGCAACGCCCGGCAGATGCGGTGAACCAGGCTGTCGCGATCGGCCAGCGGCAGGAACTGCAGGGTCAGGTTGACGACCACTACCGAGGCATCGGCCAGGGAGACCTGACGGATATCCCCCTGCTCCAGCCGGATGCGCCGCTCCTCGCCGCATGCCTGCAAACGCCCGCGGTAGGCGTCGAGCATCGGCCGGGACAGATCGACGCCGACCATGGAGAACTCGCGCTCCTCCAACTGCCGGCGCAACAACATGCCGAAATTGCCGTTGGAACAGCCCAGATCATAGAGCCGGCTGCCGTCCTGGTAATATCGAGCCGCCAGCTGCGCCTGCCGGCGCAGGCATTCCGCGTAAAAGGGAACCGAACGAGCCAACATGTCGTCGAAGACCTCGACCACCCGGTCATTGAACTCAAAGGGCGCCACCTGACCTTGCGGCTGGGAAAAAAGGGTGTCTTTGCTCATGGAAGGTCCATCGTTTCAATCTTGCAGCAGGTTGCGACCAACCCAGTGTTTGGCGAACTGCAGGGCGGTGCGGCCACAGCGCTTGCTTTTGTCGTGGGACCACTGAATGGCTGCCCGGCCGGCCTCATCTGACCAGCAGCAGGCCACCCCCTGCTCCCGACAGAGCTTGGCGACACACTGTTCCACCACCTGCAGATAATGATTCTGAGAGAAAACATTGAAGGCGACCCAGAGCCCGAAGCGATCGGACAGGGAGATTTTTTCCTCCACCCCTTCGCCATGATGCACCTCGTTGTTGACCAGTTTCGACCCCAGGTTGTCGCTGGGATATTCGGGCAACAGATAGCGCCGGTTGGAAGTCACATAGATCAGCACATTCTGCGGTGCCGCATAAACCGAACCGTCGAGGGCGCTCTTGAGCATCTTGTAGGTCAGCTCCCCCTGCTCGAAAGAAAGATCGTCGCACAGCAGAATGAACTTGTAGGGTTGCCCCTTGATGGCGGCAAAAATATCGGGCAGATGAATCAAATCCTCCTTTTTGTTGGCCGGGAAGCCCTGTAAAAATTGTCGGGTGTTTTCCACCACCAGCGCCTTCTGCTTGTCGATACCGAGCAGGTCGTCCAGGCGGGTATCGGAAACCTGCTCCACCGCCTCCAGATACCCGGAAAAGGAATGCCGCCGCCAGTTGGCGGCATGACAGCTTTGCCAGTCAATGGGACCCACAGCCACGGGAAGCAGTTGCTCCAGGGATGCCAGCACCCGTTCCAGTTGCGCCACCACCTCCGGTTTCAGGTTCATCATGGACTCTCTCCTGTGTCATCAAACGAAAAAAAGCCGCCCGGCGGCCGCTCTTCTACATACAACTTTACCCCCTGGGTGTCAAGAAAAGGGGGGATGAGCCGGCAGACCGCGCAGGTCGAAGCCTCGTCATTTTCATTATTTTATTTCAACAAACCTGCAATTCAGCAGAATGTCTTGAAATTTCAAGTTAATTCAGTAGAATTTACTAATTGTCGTGGCCCACATGCCGTCCGGTCGGATTTATAAAGGCCGGCCCAGATCCGACACCGCAGCCATCGACCCCATAAACCTCAATCATTCCTATTCACTTGGATACTCCCGGCAGAGCAATGGAACCAACACTTTATCCGGAAAATCCGATTTTACTGATAGATGACGAACCGGCATTCCTTCGCAGCCTTTGTCGGATTTTGTGGATAAAGGCCGACGTGACCAACGTGGTGAGCTGTTCCGACAGCCGCCAGATTGAACAGCTGCTGGACGAACAGCCGTTCAGCCTGGTCATCAGCGATCTGCATATGCCCCACCAGTCGGGGGAAGAGATCCTGGCCCATATCTGCCAAAACCATCCGGACCTGCCGGTTATCATTCTCACCGGTACGGATGAGGTGGAACAGGCGGTGAAATGCATGAAAGCCGGCGCCTTCGACTACTTCATCAAAACAGCGGAAGCGGAACGCCTGGCCACCGGGGTAATGAGGGCCTTGAAAACGGTGACCCTGCAACAGACCTGCGCCCGACTGAAAGAAACCGTTTTAACGGACGATCTGAAACATCCGGACAAGTTTGCCGAAATCATCACCGCCGACACCAAGATGCACGCCATTTTCAAATATCTCGAAGCCATCATCAACTCCCCGGAACCGGTCCTGATTACCGGAGAAAGCGGGGTCGGCAAGGAACTCATCGCCCGCGCGGTTCACCGTCTGGCCCGACCGAAAGGACCTCTGGTGGCCCTGAACGTCGCGGGTCTGGACGATACCGTTTTTTCCGACACCCTGTTCGGCCATTTCCGCGGCGCCTTCACCGGAGCGGACAAGATCCGCGCCGGCATGATCGACCAGGCCCGCGGAGGGGTTCTCTTCCTGGATGAAATCGGGGATCTGTCCCCGGAATCCCAGGTCAAACTGTTGCGCCTGCTGCAGGAAGGAGAGTACTTTCCCCTGGGCAGCGACATTCCCAAACAGTCCGATGCGCGCATTGTGGTCGCCACCAACCAGGATCTTAAACAGCTGCAGGCCGAAGGCCGATTCCGCAAAGATCTTTACTATCGCCTCATGGTCCATCATGTGCACATTCCCCCACTGCGCGACCGCAAGGAGGATATCCC
>JARRKW010000123.1:0-5051 GCA_037387645.1 Desulfuromonadaceae bacterium | reverse complement strand
TGGGGCGGGGATCCAGGATTCTTTCCAGCTCAGCCGGCGCCAACAGCTGCTCCTGCAGAACCAGCTCCCGCACTGTTTTACCTGTCTCCCAGGCTCGCTTGGCCAACTCCGCCGCCCGATCATAACCGATGACCGGTGCCAGTGCCGTGACCAGGGCCAGGCTCTGTTCCACCTGGGATTCACAGCGTTGCCGATCGGCCTGCAATCCTTGCACACACTTAAGGTCGAACTGGGTCATCGCTTTGCTCAACAGCTCAATGGATTGCAGCAGATTATGGCTCAACAGCGGCATCATGACATTGAGTTCGAAGTTGCCGGACAGCCCCCCCAAACTGATGGCGGCATCGTTACCGACAACCTGCGCACAGACCTGCAACAAGGCTTCGGCCATGACCGGGTTCACCTTGCCAGGCATAATCGAACTTCCCGGCTGCACGGCAGGCAGAATCAATTCTCCCAGACCACAGCGTGGGCCACTGCCGAGAAAACGGATATCGTTGGCAATCTTGAACAGGGATACGGCCGCGCTTTTCAAAGCACCACTGGTCATCACCACAGCGTCTCTGGCGGACTGGGCTTCGAAATGGTTAACCGCCTCAGTAAAGGGCAGTCCGCTCGTCTCGGCCAGCCCCGCAATAACCCGGACGGCAAATTGGGGATGGGTATTGATGCCGGTCCCGACGGCTGTTCCCCCCAAAGGCAGTTCGAAAAGCCCTTCACAGGCCGTTTCCAAACGCTTTCCGGCCGCCGCCAGCTGCTGGGCATAACCGGAAAAAACCTGGCCTAACCGAACCGGGGTGGCATCCTGCAGATGGGTACGGCCAATCTTGATAACCTCCGCAAAACTCCGCGCCTTTTCGTCCAGTGTTGCCCGCAGCGCCGTCACTGCCGGCAGCAAAGAGCGATGAATTTCCACCGCGGCCGCCAGGTGCAGGGCGCTGGGAATGACGTCATTACTCGACTGGCCCAGATTCACATGATCGTTGGGATGAAGAAGGGTCCCGACGTCCGTTGGCGACAGCAGCTGTTCACCCCGCCGAGCGATAACCTCATTGGCATTCATATTGGTACTGGTCCCGGAACCGGTCTGGAAAATATCCAACACAAAATGGGCATCCAGATCACCGCGAATCACCTCCTCGGCCGCCTCCATGATCGCCATGGCCCGGTCCCGATCGAGCAATCCCAATTCCAGATTGACCTGGGCCGCCCGTTGCTTGATCATGCCCAGGGCCCGAAGAAAAGGCCGGGGGAAACGAAATCCGGAAATGGGGAAATTTTCCAGGGCACGAGCGGTCTGGGCCCCATAGAGGGCATCGGCAGGAACACGCATGGTTCCCATGGAATCACGTTCTTCTCGGGTCGCTGGCATCAGAACTCCAGGAGAAAAAAGTTGGCGGTTCACGATCACGGCAGCCGGGACAGGGGTAACCCCTTGTCCTTACCGGTCATTGAGCATAACAATCCGCGCCCATCTGTCAATGCGTACAATAATAATTTAGCTAAACTGATTTTTCGTATACAATTTTTATTTTCGATAATTTTATTGATCTCGACTAGAATCCTTCCATGAGCAGCCTGGCTTTCACACTGATCCTTTTTTCCGCCCTCATGCATGCGCTATGGAACCTGTTGGTCAAGCGCAGCACGGATAAGACCGCCTTCATCTGGTGGATGTTCTGCTGTTCCGGCACCCTGTTCAGCCTGATTCTGCTGTTTCTGCCGGAACCGTTCCCCCCCTTGACCCCGCAAGTCGTGCTGCTGGCATTAGGCGGTGCGGTCTGCTTCGTCTCCTACCATCTTTTCTGCGGACGAGCCTATCAGCACGGGGACCTGTCCCTGACCTACCCCCTGGCCCAGACCTCCATGATCTACGTGCCCCTCTGGGGCAAGCTGGTGCTGGGGGAGCGCCTGTCGCTCTTGGGAATGACCGGTATTTTGCTAATTATTTTCGGCGCTTATTGCGTCCAGTTGCGCACCCTGTCTTTCAACGAAGCGCTACGCCCTTTTCGCAATCTGGGCAATCCGTCGGTACAGGCCGCCCTGGCCGCCGGGCTCATCTATTCGGTGGGAGCCGTGATCGACAAAGCCGGGGTTATGACTTTCCACCCCCTCTACTTCACCTATCTGCTGGTCCTGTTCATGATTGCCATCATGTCCTGCAACCTGCTGCGTCCGTCCCAGCGCGGCCGCATCGTTCGCGAATGGCGCCAGAGTCTGCGCCTGGTGCTGGTTTCCGGTCCGGTTCTGGCCGGCTCCTTTATTACCTTTCGCTATGCCCTGAAACTGGTTCCCCTGAGCTACGCGGTACCGGCACGCCAGGTCAGTCTGCTCATCGGGGTATTGATCGGGGTGCTATTTCTCGGCGAAACCTGCGGTCGCATCCGCTTTCTGGCCTCCCTGCTGATTCTGACCGGCGTTTCCCTGGTGCGGCTGGGTTGACCCTCCCCGACACAAAGCATTTGCCCATTCCGGCACCTGCCGATATGATAATGGCCTGACCTTCAGCCCCCTTGCAAAGGATCTCCCATGAAAAATCTGGCGCATTTCTTTTTTGAAGTCGGCATGCTCAAACGAACCCCGCGAACGGGATTCCAATTCCTCGGCAGCGGCGCCGAATCGGTGGCCGAACACTCTTTTCGCACCGCCGTGATCGGCTATACCCTGGCCATGGCCGACAGTCAGGTCGATGTCGGCCGGGTGTTGCAACTTTGCCTGTTCCACGATATTCCCGAAGCCCGTACCGGTGACCTCAACTACGTGAACAAAAAATACGTCAAGGTCGATGAGCAACGGGCGATTGACGATCTGGCCCACACCCTCCCCTTTGGAGAAGCCTACCGGCAAACCATGGCCGAATTCAGTGAGGGCGACAGCCGGGAAGCGCAACTGGCGCAGGATGCCGACCAGTTGGAAATGATTCTGGCCCTCAAGGAATACAAAGACCTGGGCAACCGCTATGCCGATGAATGGTACCCCTTTTCCATCCGCCGGCTGAAAACCGATCTGGCGCGAAAACTGGCGGAAGCCATCTGGTGCACCGATTCGACCCGCTGGTGGTTCGATGAGGACGAGGAATGGTGGGTGAAGGGAAATCGGGAGGAATAGACCCGTCTATCCCCTCGGCTCTCACAGATATGATGTGTTCCCTGCGATAGAACATTGACAGCTGCGGCGAAAAGCTCTAAAGTGCGAGATTGCTTTGATAACGGACGCCCAGCGTCCTTTGCCTACCGTCAGCCAAGGAGCACCCCATGAAGGTTCTCATTACCGATGAAATTTCCCAGGAAGGCCTGCAGCCTCTCCTGGATGATCCGCGCATCAGTCTCGATATTCAGCTTAACCTGCCTGCCGCTGAGCTTTATCGCATCGTGGGGAGCTACGACGCCATGATCACCCGCAGCGGCACTCGCGTCGATGCCGAGCTGCTGGAACATTCCGGCAACCTGAAAATTGTCGCCCGCGCCGGTGTCGGCATCGACAATGTCGATGTGCAGGCGGCCAGCAAAAAAGGGATCATCATTGTCAACGCCCCCTTTGGCAATGTCAATTCGGCGGCCGAGCACACCATGGCCATTCTGCTGGCCCTCTGTCGCAATGTCACCCTGGCCAACAGCTCCCTCAAGAGCGGGGAATGGAAACGGGCTCCCTTCACCGGTTACGAACTGAAAGGGAAAACCATCGGGGTTATCGGCCTGGGTAAGGTCGGTGGTCGGGTGGCCCTGCGCTGTCGCGCCTTTGAAGCCGAGGTACTGGCCTGCGACCCCTACATTTCCCCGAAACGGGCCGAAGACCATGGGGTCAAGCTGGTCCCCCTTGAGGACATCATTCGCTATTCGGACATTATCACCGTCCACACCCCCCTCAACGAAGAAACCACCGACATGATCCGCAGTGAACATTTTGCCGGCATGAAGGATGGCGTGATTATCGTCAACTGCGCTCGGGGCGGCATCATCAACGAAGCCGACATGCTGACGGCCCTGGACAGTGGCAAGGTGATCGGTGCCGCCTTCGACGTCTGGAGCGAAGAACCTCCCGCCACCGAAGCGCTGAAAAACCTTATTGGCCACCCGCGCATGCTGGTCACCCCCCACATCGGCGCCAACACCGTCGAGGCGCAGAAAAATGTCGCCGTGGATGTCAGCCGCGAAATCATCAATTATCTGGATGGCCGGCCCATTGAAAACGCGGTCAACATCCCGCGTTTCGATCCGGATCTGATGGACCACATGAAACCCTTCATGGGACTGGTCGGAAAAATCGGCGAATTCATTTCGCAACTGGCGCCCCCCAATCCGAGCAAAGTTATTTTTACCTACAACGGCAAAATCGCCCGTTACGACTGTGCTCCGTTGACCGTCTGCGGCCTGGCCGCCCTGCTCAATCGCCAGACCGAGGAAGAGGTCAACATGGTCAACGCCCGGCTGGTTGCACAGAATATGGGCCTGGCCGTTGAGGAGGTTCGCACCACCGAGTCCGAATCCTTCTCCAATCTGATCACCATCAGTATCGAGACCCCCGAAGGCAAGCGGACCCTGGCCGGAACCCTGTTCGAGGGCATTCCCAAAATCGTCAAGATGCGGGATTTCCAGACCGACTTCACTCCGGAAAAACATATGCTGGTCGTCAGCTATGATGACAAACCGGGGCTGATCGGCAAAATTGGCACCATCCTCGGTGAAGCCAACATCACCCTCGGCAATATGAGCCTGGGCCGCAGGGCCAAGGCCGGCGAGGCGATGGTGACCCTTTCCCTGGACAGCCCGGCAGATGATGTCACCCTGGAAAAACTCTCCCAGGCTGTCAATGCCCGCTTCGTCAAAGCGGTTTTCATGCAGGACTAGCTCAAGCCCGGGGCGCCCATTATGCGGCCATTTGGGCTTCACCGCCGCGCCCGTAATCCATTACAGAATCAACCTTACCATCCAAAAGCGAACCTTACGGTTCGCTTTTGGATTTTGGTCCCCGCCACTCCCCCCGTCAAAACAGCCGTCAGGAACCGGGGGCCTCACACCACCTAAAAACGCCATCATGGCGCCACCGGCCGA
>JARRKW010000122.1:0-6909 GCA_037387645.1 Desulfuromonadaceae bacterium | reverse complement strand
CATAACGAAAGACATAGGGCGCTCCGGGACCAAGGTCAGTGGCATAGAGGATTTTTCTGATTTTTGGCAACATTTGGTTGCTCCTGCTGCGGATGGGGGAGCTGTTTCAGTTCCGGGGGCTGTCCTGGTCGGTAGCGCTTAGCCGGCGCCGAAAAAGACCTCGGGGAGCCAGGTGATGATCTGGGGGAAAAACACCAGCATCAGCAGACCGACCAGTTGCAGTCCGACGAAAGGGATGATTCCTCGGTAAATATCCCCAATGCTGTATTCGGGGGGCGCGACTCCTTTGAAATAGAAGAGGGCATAGCCGAAGGGCGGGGTCAAAAAGGAACACTGCAGGTTGACGCAAATCAACATGGCAAACCAGAGAGGATTGAAGCCGAGGTCGGCGGCGATGGGGGTGAAGATCGGGACCACTACCAGCAAAATGGCGGCCCAGTCGATGAACATCCCCAGGAAGAAGACCACCAGCATCATGATGGCCAGAACCACGTAGGGGCTGACGTCCATCCCGAGCAGAAAATCGGCGACCACATCACCGCCTCCCATGCTCAGAAAGACCACCGAGAAAACCTTTCCCCCGACAAAGAGCAGCATGATCATGGAGGTGGTGCGCAGGGTCGAACTGCAGGCCTGCTTGAGTACCTCCCAGTTGAACTTGCGGTTGGCGATGGCCAGAATGACAGCTCCGACGCAACCGAGGGCCGCCGCTTCTGTGGGCGTGGCAATGCCGGCCAGGATCGTTCCCATGACGGTGAGGATCAGGCTGAAGGGAGGGACAAAGCTCTTCAGGGTCATGACAACCTTCTGGGCGGTGCTGTGGGTACGATTTTCCAATGGAATCGGCGGTCCGAGCCCATCGTTAAGGCTGCAGCGGATCAGCACATAGGCGAAATAAAATCCTGACAACAACAGCCCGGGAAAGATGGCGCCGGCAAAGAGCATGCCGACGGAGGTTTCCTTCATCCCGGTCAGGCCGCCGTAGATGACCAGCATGATCGAGGGAGGAATGAGGATACCCAAGGTTCCCGAAGAGCAGATGATCCCGGCCGCCAGGCCACGGTCATAGCCGCGCCGCAGCAGCGATGGGCCTGCCATCAGCCCCATGGCAACCACCGAGGCGCCGATGATGCCGGTGGTCGCGGCAAAGACCGTCGAGACGACGATTACCGCCAGCCCCAATCCGCCGCGCAGACCGCCGAGGACGATATAGAGAGCATCGAACAACCCTTCGGATACCTGCGAGCGATCGAGAATCTGGGCCATAAAGATGAACAGGGGGACGGCGACCAGGGTGTAGTTGAGAAACAGCCCCCAGGAATTGTTGACGAACAGGTTGAGCAGGGCCGGGACGTTGCCGCCGTTGTCGATCAGGCCGAACAGGGTAGCGACACCGGCCAGGGTGATGGCGAGGGGATGCCCGAGGGCGATGCAGGCCATCAGGGTGGCGAACATGAGAAGGGTTAGGATCTCCGGACTCATAGGTATTCCTTCTTTCGGCTTCGGTTAGTGACCGTCGCCGCGCAGGCTGCGAAAATCTTGGACGAGTTTGGCTAATCCCTGCAGCAGCAGCAGGAGAAAGCCGAGGGCCATTACTGTTTTCCAGGGGTAGATTGGCGGACCCCAGGAAGAAGAAGCCCGCTCCCACAGACTCCAGGAGGTGATCGCATACTTGATCGACCAGATGGTGAAGAGGCCGACCACCGGCAGGAAAATCACCAGGTTGGTAGTGATACGCAGCAGGGTACGGGGCCGCTGCGGCAATTTGGTTTCGAAGACGTCGATGGCAACGTGACCATCCTGTTTGTGACAGTAGCCGAAGCCGAGCATGAAGTGGGCGCCGTAGTTATTGCAGATGTTTCCCCTGGGAGTTCTGTTCCCCGGTCACGTAGGCCTCATAGGGCCAGGGAGCGACGCGACTCTTGAGTTCGCGCCAGTCGGCATAGTCGCTGCGGAACAGTTCCTGGGAATCGAGGGTCTTCTTGACGTCGGGGTATTTCGCCTTAAGTTCTTCGAGATACTCGTGGGTGGTCTTGGCGAAGGTGTTGAGGGTTTCGTCGTCCATGGTGATGAACTCGACCTTTTTCTTGAACTCTTTGATGGCCTGGGTGTTGAGGTTTTCCATCCAGGCGGCGGACCAGAGCTGGGTCTCTTTGGCGGCGATTTTGACGATCCATTTGAGATCGTCCGGCAGGCTGTCCCAGGCCTGCTGGTTGAAGAAGATGGTGCACTGGGAGGCATTCTGGTGGACGCCCGGTTCGATGACGTATTTGGTGATATCGTCGAAACCCATCGGCAGGTCCATGGCCGGAGAGCTGAACTCGGCGGCATCGATTACGCCGCGCTCCAGGGCCAGATAAACTTCACCACCGGGGAGGGGGGAGACGCTGACGCCGAGCCGGGTCAGGATGTCCATGTACCAACCGACCGTGCGTACCCGCAGCCCTTTGAAATCCGCCATCTTGGTCGCCTTCTTGTTGGAAAACAGACCCAGGTCCTGACCGGTCTGTCCGCAGGGGAACGCTACCAGGTTGTAGCGTCCGTAAAGATCCTGCAGCTGGTCCAATCCACCACGCTCGTAGAGCCAGATGTTATAGCCTTCCTCATCCAGTCCAAAGGGGACATCGCCGAAGGAGACGTAGTTCTCGTTCTTGCCCTTCCAGTAGCCCGGCCAGTCGTGACCGACCTCGGCCGATCCCTTACTGACGGCGTCAAAGGTTTCCATGGCTCCGACCAGTTCCCCTGCGGAGAAGACCTTGATGGCGAGACGACCGCCGGAGGCCAGTTTGACACTGTCGGCGAAGTGCTGAGCAACATCGAAGAAGAGGAGCCCCTTGCTCCAGGGCATGACCATCTTCCACTTGAACTCTTCCTTGGAGGGTTTGATTTTACGTAACTCAAGTTTGACTTCTTCGTGACGCTGGTCGACTCCGAACTTCTCCTTCTTGGCGGCAAAGCTGTTGGCCGTGACGATCAGTGACAGGACCATCAGTAAACTGAACAGGAAACGCAGTTTCTTCATTTTGACCTCCTCTGGTTATCCTTAGGGACTGGACGGTGACCTGGTCTTTTGACATGGCAGGCCATTTAATAGTTCTTGTGGACATTTCAAGAAATGGTAAGACCATAGAGGTTTCAAGGGTATGTGAGCCGTGGATTTCTGTCAAGAAAAAAATAGAATAATGTTTGACAAACCCTGTTATTCGATGGTTTTATTGAGGCAAGTAAGTAAAAACGGGAATTTACCCATGACGATAGGGGGCTGTAAAAAACATGGTTATATTTAATTGTTGACATCCATGAGGTGCTGACATAGGATGCTTGAAAATGGTAAGACCAATTGTTGCGAGGTGAGCTGATGAATAAGGAAAATTTATCTACATTTATGGCGGCTGCCGAGAAGGTTGGGGCTGCTGTCTGTTTGGTCGATAATGCCGAAGCGGTCGCTGCCTATATTGCCGACCGCATCGCCGGTCCTTTGCTGGTTGCGCCGTCACCTTCGCTGGAGCGGATGGTTTTCAATGACAAGCTGCAGCAAGCCGGTCTGGAGGTAGTGACAGAGGGGTTGCGAAACCATGGCCCAGCAGCCGCGGCCGGCCTGACCGGTGCCAACTTCGGCATAGCGACCACCGGGACCGTGGTTCTTGAAAGTACCCCGGAATCCGTGCGATTGGCCACAACCCTGCCGGAAAAACATTTTGTCGTGCTCGATCCGGTCAAGATCGTTGACAATGAGTTGCAGGTGGCTTTGTTGCTCGAACGCTTCCACCAGCAATTGCCGCAGCTCTTTTTGGCCTATCTGACCGGACCGAGTCGGACGGCCGATATCGAACGGGTGCTGACCATCGGGGTACATGGCCCGAAGGAACTGCATATCCTGCTGCTGTCGGGATTGTCGGACGATCCGCTGGAATGCTGACGGTCGGTCGGCCCCTGTCGGAGAAGATCCTCAGGCCCAATGTTCACCCTTTACTTACCCCTGGGGGGTGCCATGAACAAAACTGAACGCAGTCGAAGCTATCAGGTTCGGGTTCGCGAAGCCCTTGCCAAGCCCCGTCTCCAGGATGCCCTGCACCGCTTTGCCGATGCCTATGCGGTGGCGCGGGAAGCGGCCTTTGCCGGCCAGGATTTCTCTGTCCTGCGCCATGACATCGCCCTGATGAAGGATCGGGTTCGGGACAATTTCGACGCCTACATCGCTGAATTCACCGCCAACGCCGAGGCAGCCGGTGCGCGGGTGTTTATGGCAAAAGATGCCGCCGAGGCCAATCGTTACATTACCGATCTGGCCAGAAAGCGAGGGGTGCAGCGGGTCGTCAAAAGCAAAAGTATGGTGAGCGAGGAAATCCATCTGAACCGGGCGCTGGCCGAGGCAGGGGTCCAGGCGCTGGAGACGGATCTGGGCGAATGGATCATTCAACTGGCCGGAGAGCGTCCCAGCCATATGGTGATGCCGGCCATTCACCTGGTTAAGGAGGAGGTGGCTGAACTGTTCAGCCGGGAAACCGGTCGGCGGGAACCGGCCGAGATCGCCCATCTGGTCCAGGTGGCCCGGCAGCAGTTGCGCCAGGCCTATCTCGAGGCCGATATGGGGGTCTCGGGAGCCAACGTGGCCATCGCCGAGACCGGCGGTATCGTCCTGGTGACCAACGAGGGGAATGCCCGTCTGGTTACGACCCTGCCGAAGATCCATGTCGCTCTGGTCGGGCTGGAAAAACTGGTACCGGGCATTGGCGACGCCCAGAAGATCATCAATGTGCTGCCGAAGAACGCCACCGGCCAGCTGGTCACCTCCTATATCAGCTGGATTCGCGGAGCGGTTCCCTGCGACGATGTCGAGAAGGAACTGCATATCGTTCTGCTCGACAACGGCCGGCGTGCCCTGGCGGCCTCGCCCCACTGCCGGGACGCTCTGCGCTGCATCAAATGCGGCGCTTGCGCCAACGTCTGTCCGGTCTATCAGACCGTCGGTGGCCATGTTTTCGGCCATATCTATATCAGCGCCATCGGCATCATCTTGACCGCCTTCTTCCACGGTCTCGACAATGCCGCCGAGCTGGTCCGTGCCTGCATCGGCTGTCGAGCCTGTGTCGCGGTCTGCCCGAGCGAAATCGATCTGGAAAGCATCATCCTCCATTTGCGCGAAGTCCTGGGCGAAGAGGAGGGTATCGGTGCCGGCAAGGCGCTGGTTTTCAAGCGCATCATGCGCAATCGCAAGCTGTTTCACGGCCTGCTGCGGGCGGCAAGCCTGTTGCAAAAACCGGTCACTCGCGGGGAACGGACCATCCGTCATCTGCCGCTCTTCTTCTCGGGGCTTACCGAATGGCGGACCCTGCCGGCCATTGCCGACCAACCCCTGCGCGATCAGTGGCCGGAGCTGATCAGGCCGGTGGCCAAACCACGCTATCGGGTAGCCCTGTTCGCCGGCTGTCTCAACGATTTCGTCTATCCGGAGCTCGGCCGCGACCTGGTTAAAGTTCTGAACCATCTGCAGGTCGAAGTGAGCCTGCCCCTCGGCCAGAACTGCTGCGGAGTTCCGGCTCTCTACTCCGGGGACCGGGAGACGGCGGTGGCTCTGGCCCAGCAGAATATTGAGGCCATGCTTGAAGATGATCCCGATTGCGTCATCACCACCTGCCCGACCTGTACCATGGCCCTGCAAAGGGATTTCCTCGATCTGCTACAGGACCATCCGCTCTGGGCCGAAAAAGCTCGTGAGCTGTCCGAAAAAACCTTCGATTTTTCACGTTTTCTGGTTGAGAAGCTGGATGGGGGAGCGTTACTGTCCGGCGTTGCTGAAGGAAAAACGGTCACTTACCATGATTCCTGCCATCTCAAGCGGGGAGCGGGAGTATGGGAGCAGCCGCGCCGATTGCTGGTTGAATCGGGACGCCAACTGGTAGAAATGAGCCACAGCGACCGCTGTTGCGGTTTCGGCGGTTCCTATTCCTTTACCAGCCAACCGGAAATTGCCCGGAATATTCTCGAAGACAAGATCAGGGATATCGAAAATACCGGCGCAGTCTGTGTCGCCATGGACTGTCCCGGTTGCATGATGCAGATTCGTGGTGGTCTCGAAAAACAGGGGAAGGCGGTACGCGCCGCCCACACCATCGAGCTGTTGGCCGAGGCTCTGCCGGAGAAGTGAAAATGTGAAATGTGAGGTGTGAGACAGCAAAGCCCCCATCGGGTCGATCCGGTGGGGCTTTGCTGTCTCGGTTGGAGGATGTGCGCCTGGTGGCGGAGGTCTCGAATCAATTGTCGAGGAAAGCGTCCCGATCGCGCTCAAACACGTCTTTGAATTCCTCCAGGACCTGGTCGATGTGTTCGGTTTTCAGGCCGGGCACCTTCTCCTGTAAGCTGGCGTGGATATCAAATTGTCCGTCCTGGGTGCGTTGGCCGATGCCGAGATAACGGCAGAACTGATCGGCGATAAAAACGGTGACAACCAGTTTATAGAGTTTGGGATTTTCCTTGGGAGATAGGGACAAATCCTCATGATGTCTGGCCACTTGGGTCAGGTTTTCAGAGAAATTCCATTTCATCAGGATGGCTTCACCGATGACCGTGTGGGAAAAGGGGAACGCCTGTCGTTCGAGTTCTTCAAAGGTTCCTTCGCCGTTGTAGACCCCCTCGATGATCTGCTGGAATTGATCCGGAGCCGTGTTGTTCATGACCAACAGGCCGATATTGCGGAACAGTCCGCCCAAAAAGGCCTCCTCCGGGTCGGCCGAACGGAACCGCTGGGCGACGATGCGGGCGCCGATGGCGCCGCCGATGGAGTCCTCCCAGAGCATTTTCTCCATCAACCCGAAGGTTTTATTAAGGCCTTTCAGGCTGGATGCCAGAACCAGGCTTTTCAGGGTTTTTTCACCGAGAATGACAATGGCGTGTTCCAGGGTTTTGACC
>JARRKW010000121.1:6127-9346 GCA_037387645.1 Desulfuromonadaceae bacterium | reverse complement strand
ACAGGGACTGTTTTCTCTGTCAACCCTGCTGATGGAATATCCTTCGGGCTATCTCAGCGACCGTCTCGGCTATCGCTTCGCCCTCAACCTGGCATCCGTTCTCGGCATTGTCGGTTGGGCTCTCTACACCATCGCCGACAGTTTCGGCACCGTGCTTCTCGCCGAGATCCTGCTCGGCATCTCTTTCGCCTTTATCAGTGGTTCGGACAGTGCCCTGCTTTACGAAACCCTGCGGCAATGCGGTCAGGAATCCGAATATGCCCGTTATGACGGACGTATGACCGGCTGCGCTCAGATTGGCGAGGCCATGGGCGCGATCTTCGCCGGCCTCATGTACATGACCCTGCCGCTGTTGCCCTTTTTCGTGCAGATCGGCGTCTGGTTGCTGGCTCTGCTCATCAGTCTGTCCCTGTCGGAAACCCCGGCGGAGACAGACACGGTCTCCCGCCCTCACCTGCTTGAAGCCTGGGCCATCGGCCGTTATGCCCTGATCGAAAATCCGCACCTGCGCTACACCATTCTGCTGACTACCCTGCTCGGATTGGGTTCATTTTTCCCGGTCTGGCTGATTCAACCGACCATGCAGCAGGCCGGTGTCCCCCTGGCCTGGTTCGGTCCCATTTGGGCCCTGGCCAACCTGACCGTGGCAATCTTTTCCCTGCTGAGTTATCGGGCATTTTTCCATCTCGGCGAACGCGGCATGGTGGTTCTTTTTCTGTTCCTGGTGGTTTGCGGTTACGCCGGTCTTGGCCTGGTTTCCGCCTGGTGGGGTTTCATCTTCTATTTCCTGCTGACCGCCATGCGCGGGTTACAGGCTCCCCGCATGCGTCAACATCTGCAAACCGCCTCCAAACGCAGCAATCGGGCCAGTATTTTATCCCTCAAATCGTTGGCATTTCGCTTCCTGTTCGTCTGCAGCGCACCCCTGGTCGGTTACTCAGCCGATTGTTGCGGCCTTCAAAACACTTTCCTGCTATTGGGCACGCTCTTTGCTGTCATCCTACCCCTGTCGACATTTTATTTCCTGACAACTCTTCCACCAAAAGAAGAAAAAAATTAGCAAAAGCATATTTTATTCATTGCTTTGCAGAACGTATCTGGGTATAAATGATGTATACGATATTTTTTCGGCTCTCGCAGGGAGGGAGGAAATTTTGAAATACGAAATTCCCAGGGAAGCGATCAACTATCTCGGTATCGGTAAATGGGTCGAAATTATGGAATCCTACGATCACCGGGAGAAAGATGATTCCATCCAGGTCAGTGCCATGCGGGTGGGAAGCCAGTTGTTGGCCTTCTCCACCCGCAACAAGTCCACGGCCAGACCGTTACGCCCTCATGAGGGACAAATTACCTTTATCGAAGACGGGCCCACCAAAACTGTCTTCGGTATCAGGCTGCGTTAAAACCAACCCGTCCAAATCCATTCCACCGCGTCCAATACGTGTTCTGCATCCGTATCCTCTCCCGCGGGGAGGATACGGATGATTTACGCCCAACAACCACCCGGTGATATCGCGGGACCGTCGCCTTTTCACGCCCTGTGCCTCCCCAAAGTTGCGCCTTTTACTCACAAACACCGCTTGACAGCTTTCCACCGACAATGGCATATCTGTTGGGAGGAGTCCCGCCATGAATCCCATCGCACTGCTGGAAAAATATTATCCTCCCGACAGCGAGTGTTATCGTATCCTGCTGCGCCACAGTGGCCGTGTCGCAGCCAAGGCTTTGAGGATCGCTCGACAGAGCGGCAACCGGGAACCGGTGGACAGGGAATTCATCCGTCAGGCCGCTTTGTTGCACGACATCGGTATCTGCTACACCAACGCTCCCGATCTCGGCTGCCACGGCGAACTCCCCTATCTGGCTCACGGCTACAAGGGGCGTCAATTGCTCGAACGGGAAGGATTCCCCCGCCATGCCCTGGTCTGCGAACGCCATATCGGCGTCGGGCTGAGGGCCGAGGAGATTCGACGGCATAAACTCCCCTTGCCCATACGGGATATGCTGCCGTTGTCGGTCGAGGAACAGATCATCACTTACGCCGATCTGTTCTTCTCCAAAAAAACCGAGGAAGAGGATCGGGAACGCACCCCGGACCGGATCCGCCACTCCCTGGCGCGCTTCGGCGAAGACAAAGTGGCGGTTTTTGACGCCTGGCATGCCCGCTTCGGTAACGGCTAAGGTCGTCTTTGCAAACCGTTGAAAAACAGCCTGCAACCCCAAACAGGGGTGAGCAAAATCGAAATCGTATTTCCAGATTGCGGGCATTCACGCTCCCCGCAATCTGGATTGAAAAAGGTGGCTCTTCCGACCGGCGGGGAACAGACCCATGGCAGCCTGGATTCAGGACATTTTTTACTGGCTTACCATCGGACCCCTTTACTATGTTCTGGTCTTTCTCATCTCCTTTTCGGAATCCCTGGCCCTGATCGGGCTGTTTGTCCCCGGCAGCACCCTGATTGTTTTCGCCGGCTTTCTCGCCGCCAATGGTAAAGGGGATTACCCAACCTTGATTCTGGTTTCAGTGGCCGGAGCCATCCTGGGTGATCTGTTGAGTTATTGGTTCGGTGCCCGCCTGGGCGCTTCCTTTCTGCACCGCCCCGCGTTCCGGCGCTATGCCGGGTTGATCAAGAAATCGGAAATCTTCTTTGTCGATCATGGCGGCAAAAGCGTTTTCCTCGGGCGCTTCATCGGCTTTCTACGCCCCTTCATCCCCTTCATTGCCGGCCATGCCCGCATGCGGCCGCTGCCTTTTGCCGTTATCGCCGTTATCAGCGGCATCCTCTGGGGGCTGGTCTATCCCGGCCTCGGTTTCTTTTTCGGAACCAGCTGGCAACTGGTGGAACTGTGGGTCGGCCGCTTCAGTTATCTGTTGGCGGCCCTCGTTATTCTTCTGCTCGGCAACCACCTGTTCTGGAAACACCTGGCCCCACAGCTCTCCCGATGGGCGGCGACAAGCTGGCGACACATCGCTTTGACCTGGGACAAAATCCTGCTATCCCGGCATATGCGCCGCCTGGCCACCCGCTATCCCTCCCTGTGGCAATTTCTGGCCGCCCGTTTCAGCCTGCACCAGGGCACCGGTCTGTATCTGACGGTAGGCTTTTGCGGAGTCGTCTTTTTCGCCGCTCTGTTCATCCAGATCATCGGTCCCCTGACCCGTCTGGACCGGCAGATCTATCGCTGGCTGGCGGGGATGCAACATCCCGCCAGTGA
>JARRKW010000121.1:0-6064 GCA_037387645.1 Desulfuromonadaceae bacterium | reverse complement strand
CGTATTTCTTCTCCCTGGCTCAGGACATGCTCAGTTTTCCCAGCGCCCATGCCTTTGTGGCCCTGGTTTTCTACGGTCTGCTCGTCTATATGCTGCTCAACCGTCTGGAACATCTGCCGAACCGCTTCTATCTGGTCATTTCCGGCAGTGCCCTGACCCTGCTGATCGGCTTCAGTCGTCTCTATCTCGGCCTCCACTGGTTCAGCGATATCCTGGGGGGGTATGCCCTGGCGGCCGCCTGGTTGACCATTCTGATCACCGCCTGCGAAATGCGCCTGCGCTACGGCGGCGAATCCCCCTGGAAAAGGAATCTTCCGATACCGTCTCTTCCTCCGATTCCGCACATTCTTCTGCTTACGTTAACCGGCCTGCTGTTGCTCTGGGGCATCTACAGCTATATCGAGCAGCGCCTCGCCATCGACCTCAGCAGCAAGCCTATTTACAAGGACCGGCAAATCGGCTAGGATGCGCCCGCAACCAGCTCCCAGCAACCCAGGAACAGGACTATGAATCGACGTTTACCGGCGGAATGGGAGGAACAGGACGGCATTCTGCTGGCCTGGCCCCATGCAGCCACCGACTGGCGTAACATCCTTAGCGAGGTTGAACCGGTCTTTGTCACCATCGCCCGGGAAATCTCCCGTTTTGAGAAGGTTCTGATTGTGACCCCCGAGCCGGAGCCGATCCGGGATCAACTGACCCGCAACGGCGTAGCCATGGAACGGGTACTGCTGCAATCCATACCGACCAATGATACCTGGGCGCGAGATTTCGGTCCCATTACGGTATGGCAGGAGCAAAGCCCCATGCTGCTCGACTTCGGCTTCAATGGCTGGGGACTGAAGTTCGCCGCCGATCTGGACAACCGGGTTACCCGGAATCTGGCCCGCTCCGGCATCTTCGGCAATATCGACCTGCTCACCCCCGGCCTGATCCTGGAAGGCGGCAGCATTGAAAGCGATGGGGCGGGCACCCTGCTCACCACTGCCCCGACCACACCATCCTTTATGTGCAATGTTCCGACCCCACAGACGAACATTATACCGCCCTGGCCGCCATGGAGGAGGAGCTCAAGGCATTCCGCACCGCCGATAACCAGCCCTATCGCCTCATCCCCCTGCCCTGGCCCCAGGCCTGCTTCGACAAGGAGGGACAGCGCCTGCCGGCCACTTACGCCAACTTCCTCATTCTCAACCGGGCGGTGCTGGTACCGACCTATCGGGACCAGCAGGATGCCGAGGCCCTGGCAAAAGTGGCTGAGGCGTTCCCCGGCAGAGAGGTCATCGGCATCGACTGCCTGCCCCTGATCCAGCAACACGGTTCGTTGCACTGTGTCACCATGCAACTGCCCAAAGGAGTACTGGCATGAATCAACTGCGAGTCGGACTGATCCAGCAACAGTGCAGCGACGATCTAGAGGAAAATATCCATACCAGTGTCCGCGGCATCCGCCAGGCGGCGAAACGGGGGGCGCAACTGGTGGTGTTGCAGGAACTGCACTGCAACCCCTATTTCTGTCAGACGGAAGATACCGCCTGTTTTGAGCTGGCCGAACCGATCCCCGGCCCGTCCAGCCAGACCTTCGCCGCCCTGACCAGGGAACTCGACATTGTCCTGGTCACCTCCTTGTTCGAAAAACGAGCGCCCGGTCTCTACCACAACACTGCGGTCGTGCTGGAACGAGACGGATCCATCGCCGGCAAATACCGCAAAATGCACATCCCCGACGATCCCGGCTATTATGAAAAATTTTACTTTACCCCCGGCGATCTCGGCTTCACCCCCATCGACACCTCGGTGGGCCGACTCGGCGTTCTAGTCTGCTGGGACCAGTGGTATCCCGAAGCAGCTCGCCTGATGGCCATGGCCGGAGCCGAAATGCTCATCTATCCCACGGCCATCGGCTACGATCCTAAGGACGATCCGGCGGAACAGACCCGCCAGCGGGAAGCCTGGATCACCATTCAACGCAGCCATGCCGTGGCCAACGGCATTCCGGTCATCAGCGTCAACCGGGTCGGTTTTGAACCCGACCCATCCGGTTCCGGCAACGGGGCTCAATTCTGGGGAAACAGCTTCGTCGCCGGCTGTCAGGGGGAAATGCTGGCCCAGGCCGGCACCGATGAAGAACAGGTCCTGGTGGTCGATGTCGATCGACAGCGCAGCGAAACCGTCCGTCGGATCTGGCCTTTCCTGCGGGATCGGCGCATTGATGCCTACGATGATCTGCTGCGACGCTACCGGGATTGATCGAGGGGAAAAACCACAAGAGCATTTCCTTGCCTTGACACCAACGAAAGAGGCCGAACACTTTACCGTGTCCGGCCTCTTTTTGTTCTATGTCGTTGTGTCGATCAGTAACGGGCGTCGGCAAACTCAACCCAGCCCCCGGCCTTGACCAGGGCCTTATCGAAAGGGCTGATGTCAAAACCGTAGCTTTCCGTTTTGCTGCCGGCGCTTGCAGTTATGGTTTGCCCTTCCAGATCCACCTGGATATCGACCGCTCCTGCCTTTTCCAGGGCGAACAGCCGGTCCAGATCCTCTTTCGGCAGTTCAATGGCCAGCATGCCGCCATTAAAGGTATTCTGACGGAAAATACGGGCATAACTCTGGGCAATGATGGTGTGTATCGCATTGACTTCAAACACCCAGGGGGCGTGTTCGCGGGAGGAGCCGCAGCCGAAGTTTTCCCGACTTATCACCACCCGGGAATTTTTCAGCCGGTCGCCCTTCGGGTCAAAACCTTCCAGTTTGAGGTCCTCAAGCAGATAGGGCTTGAGGGCTTCCTTGGTTACCTCCGTCAGGTATTTGGCCGGTATGATTTCGTCGGTATTGATATCGGACCGATCCAGAAAAATGGCCGGACCGCCAAAGGTTTTCTTCATGGTTTGTCTCTCCGTATAAAATGATCCGATCCTGAAATTCGGGGTCACAGGGTTCGGGCGTCGGTAATGACTCCGGTAATGGCCGTCGCCGCCGCTGTCTCCGGGCTCATCAGATGCACCATGCCGCCCTTGCCCATGCGGCCATTGAAATTGCGGTTACTGGTGGAAGCGCAGACTTCCCCTTCCGAGAGGACACCGTTACTCATGCCCAGGCAGGCGCCGCAGGTGGGATTGGTTACACAGAAGCCTGCGTCCATGAAAATCTGAATAATCCCCTCCGCCAGGGCCTCGTTGAAAATCTTGGGCGTGGCCGGAGAAACAATGCCGCGCACCGAATCGGCGATCTTCTTGCCCTGGAGAATTGCGGCCGCCTGCCGTAAATCCTCTATGCGACCGTTGGTGCAGGTACCGATATAGACCTGATCCACCGGCGTTCCGGCCAGTTCGGCAACGGCCTTGACACAGTCCGGTTTGTAGCCGTAGGTCACCTGGGGCTGCAGCTTGGAAACATCAAAATCGAGCACCTTGGCATACCTGGCATCCTCATCGGACACCCATTTCTGATACTCGGCCAGGGCCGCTTCCGGGCTGGCGAACTCATCCTTGATGAAAGGCCAGAGGTATTCCACGGTGGTCATGTCGGGCATGCAGACCCCGCAGGTGCCGCCGGCCTCGATGGCCATGTTGCACAGGGTCATGCGCGCTTCCATGCTCATTTCATCCACTATCGGACCCCGAAATTCCAGAACCCGGTCGGTGGCCCCGTTGACCCCGATCTGCCCGATGACGAAAAGAATCACGTCCTTGGCGTAAACGCTCTTGGGCAGGCTGCCATTGAGGTTGACGCGGATGGTGGCCGGCTCGCGAAAGGCGCAGACCCCCTTGAGAATGCCGACTTCCAGGTCGGTGGTCCCGACCCCGGCGGCGAAAGCGCCGAAGGCGCCATGGGTACAGGTATGGCTGTCCCCCATGATGACCGTGTAGCCGGGACGGATATAGCCCTTCTCGGGGAAAATGGCGTGACAAACCCCGTTGTGCCCGACATCGAAAAAGTCCTTGATCTGATGCCGCCGCGCCCAATCGCGCAGCATTTTCGCCTGCAGGGCGGTTTTGCTGTCCTTGGACGGGGTGACGTGATCAATGACCGCCTTGATTTTGGTGTTGTCGAAAACCCGGTCCTTGCCCCTGGTCTCGAGATCGGCTATGGCCACCGGAGTGGTGATTTCATGGCACAGAACCCGATCGAGATCGAGTACCTTGGTGCCGGGAAACGGCTCGTCACGCAGATGGGTGGCGAATATTTTTTCGGCGATGGTCTTTCCCATACTCTCTCCTTCACTCTCCTTCTTTTTTCAGTTCAATAAAACCGCGCGACATGCATATGGCACCCGGCTTGAACTGGCAAGGCTGACAGTTTTGATTGGGTACAGGATCCGGACGGACAACCTTGATCGCCTCCGGATCCTGCTGGAAGTAACAATCAGAGATGAACCTCGTTGCGCTTCGGCGCGGTCGCGATCTTATTCAGGGCATTGATATAGGCCTTGGCGCTGGCGACGATGATATCGGGGTGGGCTCCCTGCCCCAGCACCTCACGACCATCCTGCTCCAGCCGCACGGTGCATTCCCCCTGGGCGTCGGTGCCACCGGTGATGGCGCCGACCGAAAAATGCAGCAGATTGGCCTGGCTGCCGGTCAATTTCTGAATCGCCTTGAAGGTGGCGTCCACCGGACCGTCCCCCATCTGGGCCGTCTTCTTGACCTTGCCCTCGATTTCCAGCTCCACGGTGGCCGTCGGGGCGGCAAAAGAGCCGGAAGAAACGTTCATCTGCAACAGCTTATAAATCTCGGGAACCCGCAGAATTTCATCGGCCACAATGGCATCGAGGTCCTCATCGAAAATTTCCTTTTTCTGATCGGCCAGGGCCTTGAAACGCACGAAAGCCTTTTCCAGATCTTCCTTGCCCAGTTCGTAACCCAATTCATTGAGACGCTTGATGAAGGCATGACGTCCCGAATGCTTGCCGAGCACCAGTTTGTTCTGATTGAGACCGATGGACTCGGGCGTCATGATCTCGTAGGTCGATTTTTCCATCAGCACGCCATGCTGATGGATTCCGGCCTCATGGGCAAAGGCGTTGGCCCCGACAATGGCTTTGTTGGGCTGCACCACAATCCCGGTAATGGTGGACAGAAGTTTGCTGGCGGCATAGATATGCTCGGTGGCCACGCCGGTGGCGTAGGGCAGAATGTCCTGCCGGGTGCGCAGGGTCATGACGACCTCTTCCAGGGAACAGTTGCCGGCCCGTTCACCGATGCCGTTAATGGTACATTCCACCTGTTCGGCCCCGGCCTGCACGGCCGCCAGGGAGTTGGCTACCGCCAGCCCCAGATCATTATGGCAGTGAACCGACAAAACGGCCTGCTCGATATTCGGCACATTATCCTTCAAATATTTAATGATATTGAAGTATTCGGACGGTATGGTATACCCGACCGTGTCCGGGATATTGACGGTCCTGGCGCCGGCGGCGATGACCGCTTCGACCACCTGGGCCAGAAAGGGCAAACGGGTGCGGACGGCATCTTCCGCGGAAAATTCCACATTGGGGGTGTAGCCGGCCGCCCGAGTAACCGCTTTTACCGCCGTCTCGATGACCTGCTCCTCACTCATCTTGAGCTTGTATTTCATATGGATATCGCTGGTGGCGATAAAGGTATGAATACGCCCCCGCTCCCCGGCATACTTGAGCGCTTCCCAGGCTCGATCGATGTCCAGATTGTTGGCCCGGCTGAGACCGGCAATCTGCGGGCCCCTGACAACCTGGGCCACCCGCTTGACGGCTTCGAAATCCCCTTCGGAAGCGATGGGGAAACCGGCCTCGATAACATCGACATTGAGTTTTTCCAGAAGATGGGCTACGCGCAGTTTTTCGTCGATATTCATGCTGGCGCCCGGGGATTGCTCACCATCGCGCAACGTGGTATCAAAAATTTTGATCTTTTTGGTTTCGCTCATAATTTCCTCCAGTTAAGTACTCCGTCCCGGTCCCATCGAAACCTCAGGCGGTCCCGGTACAACATCCTCTCCATTGGCGCTTTAATTACTGAAGCCGCTCCCATTAGTTCCCCTAGATCGGATTCCACGGAACCACCTCCTTTCCCAATAAAAAAACTCC
>JARRKW010000120.1:0-5085 GCA_037387645.1 Desulfuromonadaceae bacterium | reverse complement strand
GCTGCTGAAAAATGCGCGCCAGGTAGAGATAGGCCGTGGGCAGTTCCGGCGAATTGGCGTTGCGAATGACAAAGCCGCGCAGCAATGACAGGGCCTGTTGCTGATCCCCGCGATGGTAGTGGTCGATACCCTGTTGCAGAAAGGCATCCGCGGCGGCCTGGGCCGTATTGACAGCCGGCCCGATTACCAGGATGCCGCCCAATAAAAGGCACAGGAAAAGAAACCTTTTGCCGCATGTGTCGCTCATCCGCTCCTCCAGACAGCTGCCTTTACTCGAAGAGATCTTTCACCTTGTCGAAAAAACTTTTCCCCATGGGATGAACGTCCTCGCCGCTTTCCCGACCGAATTCCTCCAGCAGTTCCTTCTGCCGGGCGGTGAGTTTGGTCGGGGTTTCGATGCGCAGAATCACCAGCTGGTCGCCCCGACCGTAACCCTGCAGATGGGGGAAACCCTTGCCCGCCAGGTTGAGCACCTTGCCCGACTGGGTCCCGGCCGGAACCTTGAGGGTAATTTTGCCTTCCAGGGTGGGAACCTCGATTTCACAACCGAGGGCGGCCTGAACGAAGGAAATGGGTGTTTCGCAAATTATGTCCTGCCCTTCCCGCTTGAACAGCGGGTGGTCCTTGACGGTGATAACCACATAGAGGTCGCCCGGAGGGCCACCCTGCGACCCAATGTCTCCTTCGCCGTTCAGCTTCAGCCGATTACCGGTTTCGACCCCGGCGGGAATCTTCAGGGAGATGGTTTTCTTCCCTTTGGTTTTGCCGGTGCCGCGGCATTTGGGACAGGGATTGTCGATGATCCGCCCCTCGCCGCCACATTCGGGACAGGGACGGGTCAGGGAGAAAAAGCCCTGCTGATAACGCACCTGGCCGACGCCCTGACAGGTGGGGCAGGTTTTCGGACTGCTGCCCTTGCGGGCGCCGGAACCGCTGCACTCCTCGCAACGCTGGTTACGGGGAACCTGGACCTTGGTTTCCAGGCCGAAAGCGGCTTCCTCGAAATCGATGGTCAGGTTATAGCGCAGATCGTCACCGCGCCGCCCCCGGCCACGCCGGCTGCCGCCGCCACCGAAGATATCGCCGAAAATGTCGCCGAAAATATCCTCGAAGGGACTGCCGGCGCCGAAACCTTCCGAGTGGAAACCACCACCGCCGCCCAGACCGGAATGACCGAACTGATCATAGGTGGCCCGTTTCTGGGCGTCAGCCAGCACCGCATAGGCTTCGGAAACCTCTTTGAAAGACTCCTCCGCCTCCTTGTCCCCGGGATTTTTATCGGGATGATACTTCAGGGCCAGCTTGCGGTAGGCTTTTTTGATTTCCGTTTCACTGGCGTTACGGTTGACTCCCAGTACTTCGTAGTAATCGCGTTTGCCGTTGGCCAAGGAATTATCTCTTTTCTATTCGCACGTAGGGGCACGGCGTGCCGTGCCCCTATCGGATTCTAAAACAAGACGATTATTTATTTTTTGTCGTCGTCCACTTCTTCAAATTCAGCGTCCACGACGTTTTCGTCCCCGCCTTCGGCGGATGCTCCGCTTTCAGCCTGCCCCTGGCCTTCGCCGCCCTCAGCCTGGGCTTGGGCATACATGGCTTCCGCCAACTTGTGGGAGGCCTGAGCCAGTTCTTCGATCTTTTTCTGAATCGCCTCGGCGTCGTCCCCTTCCATGGCCTTTTTGAGTTCTTCCAGGGCGCTGTTGATCTTGCCCTTGGTTTCCTCGTCGATCTTGTCGGCATGCTCCGTCAGGGATTTTTCGGTGGAGTAAACCAGGCTGTCGGCCTGATTGCGAGCCTCGATCAATTCCCGCTTCTTCTTGTCTTCGCCGGCATGGGCGTCGGCATCCTTGACCATTCTTTCGATCTCTTCCTCGGACAGACCCGAAGAGGCGGTGATGCGGATCGATTGCTCTTTACCGGTGCCCAGATCCTTGGCGGAAACATGTAGAATGCCGTTGGCGTCGATATCGAAGGTGACGTCAATCTGAGGTACGCCACGGGGCGCGGGGGGAATACCCACCAGTTCGAAACGACCGATGGTCTTGTTGTCCTGAGCCATTTCCCGCTCGCCCTGCAGCACATGAACCGAGACCGCCGGCTGGTTGTCGGCCGCAGTGGAGAAGGTCTGGCTCTTCTTGCAGGGGATGGTGGTGTTTTTCTCGATCAGCTTGGTCATGACGCCGCCGAGGGTCTCGATGCCGAGGGACAGGGGGGTGACGTCGAGCAACAGCACGTCCTTGACTTCTCCCTTGAGCACACCCCCCTGGATGGCGGCGCCGATGGCGACGACTTCGTCGGGATTGACCCCCTTGTTGGGAACCTTGCCGAAAATTTCCTGCACCCGTTTCTGTACCGCCGGCATGCGGGTCATACCGCCGACCAGAATAACTTCGTCGAGGTCGGAGGCCGACAGGCCGGCATCCTTGATGGCGGTTTTGCAGGGTGCGACCAGTTTGTTGAGCAGGTCTTCGCAGAGGCTTTCCAGTTTGGCCCGGGTCAGCTTGATCAGCAGATGCTTGGGACCGGTGGCGTCGGCGGTGATGAAGGGCAGATTGACTTCCGTCTCCATGGAACCGGAGAGTTCGCATTTGGCTTTTTCCGCCGATTCCTTCAGGCGTTGCAGAGCCATTTTGTCGTTGCGCAGGTCGATCCCCTGTTCCTTTTTGAACTCGCTGGCCACATAATCGATAATGCGCTGGTCGAAGTCCTCGCCACCGAGGAAGGTGTCGCCGTTGGTCGATTTAACCTCGAACACACCATCGCCCAGCTCCAGGATGGAGATGTCGAAGGTGCCGCCGCCGAGGTCGAAGACCGCAACTTTTTCTTCGGCTTTTTTATCCAGGCCATAGGCCAGGGCCGCAGCGGTCGGCTCGTTGATGATGCGCAGTACGTTGAGACCGGAGATCTTGCCGGCATCCTTGGTGGCCTGGCGCTGGGAGTCGTTAAAATAGGCCGGCACGGTGATAACGGCGTCGGTGACTTCCTCGCCGAGGTAGTCTTCGGCGGACTGCTTCATCTTTCCCAGGACCATGGCTGAGATTTCCGGGGGGCTGTATTTCTTGCCGCGAGCTTCGACCCAGGCATCCCCGTTGTCGGCCTTGAAAATCTTGAAGGGGCTGATTTCAATATCCTTACGCACCGCATCCGAATCGAATTTGCGGCCGATCAGACGCTTGATGGCATACAGGGTGTTTTCCGGGTTGGTAACCGCCTGACGCTTGGCCTGCTGGCCCACCAGTCGTTCGCCGTTTTCGGCAAAAGCCACCATGGACGGGGTGGTGCGAGCACCTTCCGAGTTGGCGATAACAACCGGCTCACCGCCTTCCATTACGGCCACACACGAATTGGTGGTCCCCAGATCTATACCGATAACTTTACCCATGATCTATATCCTCCTTTGACGTCCAGTTCTTATAACTGTAACACCTTGTTTAGTTTTCGTTTGCCTCGGTCGGCGCCTCGGCGGCCGGGCTTTTGGCCAACATGACCAGGGCCGGACGCAGCAGCCGGTTGCTGAGCAGATAGCCTTTCTGCATCTCATGCACCACGGTATTGGGCGCGTGCTCGGCACTCTCCACCTGACCCATGGCTTCATGACGGGACGGGTCGAAGGCCTCGCCGACGGAATCGAAGGGCGTGACGCCGAATTTGTCCAGGGCTTTGCCAAACATGGAGAGGGTCATTTCCACCCCCTGTAGCAACCCTTCGCCTTCGCCATCCTTCTGTTGGGCATGGGCCACCGCCCGCTCCAGGTTGTCCACCACCGGCAGAATTTCCTTGATGATATTTTCATTGGCGAAACGGGACAGTTCTTCCTTCTCGCGCTGGGAGCGCCGGCGAAAGTTTTCCAGATCGGCCCGCTCGCGCAGGTAAAGATCCCAGTTTTTCTGGGCCTCGGCCTGGCTGGCGGCGAGTTGTTCCTCCAGGGCCAGCTCGGATCCCGCTTCGGTGCTTTCGCCCGTCTCAGCCGCGGGCTGACCCTCTAAGCTTTCTTCCTTATCGGCAGCAATCGGCTGTTCCTCGGGCTGCCCATTTTTCTTTGCCACAGTATCCAATCTCCTATTCTTCTAGGTCCATTTCCAAAATCTGACTGACCAGTCGCGCCGTGTAATCCACCACCGGAATGACCTGGGAGTAATTCATCCGGCTGGGGCCGATGACCCCCAGGGTGCCGATGGTACCGCGGCTGCTGGAATAGTTCGCCGCGATCAGGCTGCAACCTTCGATTTCCCGATACTCCGATTCACTGCCGATAAAGATCTGCACCCCCTTGGCGTGCTGACTTTTATCGAGCAGTTCAATCAGGATATTTTTCTGCTCGAAGGCGCGAAACAGGCGCTTCATCTGTTCCAGATCCTTGAATTCGGACTGGTCCAGAATATTGCTGGCACCTTCGATATATACCTGGCCGCTGACCTCGCCGCAGAGCGCTTCGCGGGACAGTTCCAGGGCCCGCCGCAGAAGGCGATCGTAGATCGCTTTCTCCTCGGCCATGTCGCGAACAATTCTGGCCTTGATTTCCTGAATGGTGAGTCCGCTCAGGGTTTGGTTCAAATAGTTGCCGATTTGCTCCAGCTCGTGCGGGGAGATGGGCTGGCTGGTTTCGATGACCTTGTTCTGCACCAGCCCGGAACGGGAAACAAACACCACCAGGATTTTTCCCTGGGACAGCTTTAAGAATTCAATGTGGCGAAAAACCGTGGAGGTAAAGCGCGGCACCATGACCAGACCGGCATAACTGGAGATGGCCGACAGTACCTTGCCCGCCTCGCGCAGCCGCTCTTCCACCCGCATGCCATCGAGTCGATAGAACCGTTCGATCCGATCTTTGACCTGAATGTCGAGCTGGCCGACCTGCAACAGGGTATCAACGTAAAAACGATACCCTTTCTCCGTGGGCACGCGACCGGCCGAGGTATGAGGGGAAATGATGTATCCCAATTCCTCGAGGTCGGCCATGACATTGCGAACCGTCGCCGGCGATAATCCCAACCGGTGCCGGCGGGTAACCGCTCGCGAACCAATGGGTTCGGCGGTGCCTATATAATCCTCGACGATCGCTTCCAGGATACGGCGACTCCGTTC
>JARRKW010000119.1:0-5100 GCA_037387645.1 Desulfuromonadaceae bacterium | reverse complement strand
ACGGCCCTTCGACAGCAGGGTCTCCCGAAACATGGCCAGCTGCTTTTCCTGCACAAAATCGCTGGCCAGGGTCTCAACCCCGCCGGCCGATATTTCCAGTTCGGTCAGGATACGGTCGAGGGCCAGATCCGGATCCTGCGCCGCTGCGGCCGGACTCAGCAACGCCAAAAACAGCAGCAACAGCCACAACGAACACCTCATGCCACCTCCTCGGAAAGCCAGAGTTTCAGGGAGCCGCGGGCGACCGTTTCACCCTCCTGCCGGACCTCGCCTTCGGCGACGACAAAATCGTCCACCGTCGCCAGGGTCCGCACCCCGATCTGCACCGTGTCGCCGGCCCAGACCGGCCGCTCCATCACCACTTCCTTGACCCCAACCAGAAACCCGCGCCGCACCGGTTGCCCGGTCAGTTGGTCGCCGTAGCCCCGAACCACGGCATAGGCCTGGGCCAGCAGTTCCAGCAGGGCAACCTCATGGAGCCGTCCGTCCCCGGCAACCAGCAGGCCGTCCGCCGGAATGCGGGCTTCCACCGTCCCCGCCCCATGATCGTAGCTGAGCAGTCGATCCACCAGCCGCATGGGCGCCCGGTGGGGTATCAGCGGTTCCGCCGCCAAGGGCAGACTGAGTTCCATATCAATCGCCCCGCGCCTGCCAGTACTGCGACAGATCATCGAACAGCTGACTGGAGAAAAGGAGTTTGCGAAACTTCACCAGGTCCTCGTGGAAAATCCGTCCGTTATCATAGAGCTGGAAATGTTCCTCCAGCAACCGGTAGATACACCCGGTGGCCAGCCCCAAGCGATCGACGTTACGAAAAGCAAGGGCCTGCAGCTGAGCCAGGACTTCCAGGGTCATCACATGCTTGGCATTGCTGATGGCGCGAAAGGCCTTGCGGGCCGCCACCGTCCCCATGCTGACCACATCCTGGTTGGAGGCATTGCAGGAAATGCTGTTGCTGCTCACCGGACCGGCCAGCTGGCGGTTTTCCGCCGTGGTCGAGGTGGCCAGGTACTGGGCCCCCATAAACCCCATGGTCAGCCCGACGATGCCGGGAATCAGAAATTCGGGCAGGCCCTCGTTGAGATTCTTGTCGAGGAGTTTGTTGATGCGCCGTTCCGACAGGTTACAGAGGTTGGCAATAGCCAGACACAGCATATCCATGGCAAAGGCGATGCTCTGGCCATGAAAATTGCCACCGTGAATGATTTTTTTCCGTTCGGGAATGATAATCGGATTGTCGTTGGAGGAATTGGCCTCGATCTCCACCGTGGCCGTGGCCCGCACGATGGCCTCGGCCACCGGCTCCAGAACGTGCGGCGTGCAGCGGACCGAGTAGACATCCTGCACGTTGATGTTGGTCTCGAAGACCAAACCGGCGGTCTGCTGGCCGCGAATGCGCTCGTGCATATCCCGCCTCAGGGTGATGTTGCCCGAACCCCGATACAGGTTGCGGATGGTTTCCGCCACCGCCAGCTGCCCCGGATGGGGTTTGACCCGGTGCAGATCCTCGTCGAAGGCATCGTCGATGCCGCCGAAGATCTCCAGCGCCAGGGCTCCGGTCACGCAGGCGATATTGAGCAGTTTCTTCGCCCCGAACAGAGCGAAAGCGGCCAGCGCGGTCATGGCGCTGGTGCCGTTCATCAGAGCGATCCCCTCCTTGAAGGAAAGACGCATGGGAGTCATGCCAAGTTCGGCATACACCTCGGCCACCGGCCGCAACTGTCCGTCGTAAAATACCTGTCCCTCGCCGATGATGGCCAGGGCCAGATGGGCCAGGTGAATCCGGTCGCCGGAGGCGCCGACGCTGCCGCATTCGGGAATGTAGGGCGCGATTCGCCGGTTGATGAGCTGACACATGAATTCCAGCAGTTCCAGACGTACGCCGCTGTAGCCCTTGGCCAGGGTATTGAGCCGAACCGCCAGCACGGCAATGGCGATGTAGTCCTTGATCGGCTCACCCAGGCCGGCGGCATGGCTGCGGATCAGGTTGACCTGGAGTGCTTCGATCTCGTCATCGCTGACAATCTTGTTGCACATGGGACCGAAGGAGGTATTGACGCCGTAAATGACCCGTTTGGCCGCCACCTCCTGTTCGAGAAAGGCGCGACTGGCCCGGCAACGCTCCAGGGCGTCGGCGGCGATGGCGACCCGTTTGTCGCCGACGCCGATGGCGACGATATCCTGAATACTCAGATCATTCCCGGTCAAGAGGACGGTGGGACGCTGACACATGTTGCTGAATCTCTCTTTCTATCAAGGCACCGACATCGGGCTCGTGGCTTGCCGCTGCCGAAGTCCCCAAAGGGGGTTTCGTTTTGCCTTTTACCTGCTGTTACGGTAATCGAAAAAGGTCACCGGCTTACGCTTGTCTTCCCGCAGCACCCGCCGGGCCACCTCGGCGGCGGGAGCCAGAACCACCTCCGGCTTGACCCGGATGCGGGCGGCAATCCGTTCGGCAATATCGTCGGCATCCAACGGCGAATCGCCGCAACCGACCACCACCCGAACCCGGTCGGAAAGTTCAAACTCGTTGAACACCTCCATATAATATTCCCTGACTTCCGGCATTTCCTGCAAAACCGCAAAAATGGCCGACGGGTAGACGGTGGTGCCGCGGATCTTGAGCATCTGCGATTTCCGCCCGAGGATGGGACCGAGCCGCCGGGAATGCCGCCCACAGGGGCAGGAACCTTCGTACAGCATGGCGATATCCCCGGTCTGATAGCGCAACAGCGGCATGCCGCTGACCTGCAGGGGCGTGGCCACCACCTCTCCCGCTTCCCCCGGCGGCAGCGGCCGGCCCGCTTCATCCAGCACTTCCACCAGAACCAGATCGGGATGGCTATGACCGCCTTTGCCGGCGCCGCAGTCGACGAAGGAGGTCGCCATTTCGGTACTGGCATAGGTTCCGAAAACTTCGGCGCCCCAGGCAGCGGCCAGACGCCGCCCCAGGGGGGATAGGGTCAGGTCGGCAGCACGTACCGGTTCGCCGATGCAGATCAGGCGCCGCGCCCCGATAGCGGCCGGCTCCATGCCGCGGGCCAGCAGGCGCTCGGCCAGAACCAACAGCAGGGTGGGAACCCCGACCAGGGCCGTGGGACGATAACGGACGGTCAGTTCCTCCAGCATGGCGACACTGCCGGAGCCGCCCCGGATCACCGTTGCGCCGATCCGGGTCAGGCCCAGGAAATAGGCCAGTCCCGCCATGAAACAGCGATCGATGGCGGCGGCGATCAACACCCGGTCGCAGGCGGACAGACCAACCATGCGAAAAGAAAGTTCTTCGTTATAGCCCAGCCGATGAAGATCGGCGGCGGTCTGACTCAGGGTTACCGGTTGCCCGCAGGTTCCCGAAGTCAGACAGAGGTCGACAATCCGTTGCGGCTCCACGCAGAGAAAGGCGTCATTATGATTTTCCAGATCCGCCTTGGTGGTCAGGGGCAGACGCGGCAGGTCGGCCAGTTCGATCCGTTCCTTCGCACAGATCCCCGCCTCATGCAGACGGCGCCGGTAATAGGGGGAATGCCCCTGCAGATAGGACAGATGCCGCCGCAACAGGATTTGCTGCGTTGCTTCAATGGTGGCCGGCGCCTCGAACGCCAGGTTGTCGAAGAAGGTGGTCTCGAAGGTCATAATAGTTTACCCCTCCTGACTCTCCGCCGGAAGGATTTCAATCGGCAAGGGTGACCTCGCGATCACTTGCCACTTTCGGTCCCAGCATAACCGTGCATGTCTTCCAGGGTCTGCCGCATGCGCTGCTTGACCGTCTTGCGCATCTCAATGTGACCGGTCGGTCCGGGAAAATCCGCCGGATCGACCGGATCCAACGCTTGCAGCCGAATCCGGGCCGGCTGCAGCCACCAGCGCCCCGGCGGCAGCAGGGTATCGGTTCCGGCAAGACAGAGGGGGATCAGCGGCGTACCGGTTTCCGTGGCCAAACGGAACGCACCGGAATAAAACCGTTGCAAGCGGCCATGATGACTGCGATGCCCCTCGGGGAAAAACAGCAGCAAGGCGGGCTGCGCCAGAGCCCGGCGACCGGCGCTCAGGCATTCCGTCCAACTCATGCTTTCCACATCGAGGTAGCCGGCCAGCCGCATGAAAAACCGATAGAACAACATCCGAAAAGGCCAGGAACGCACGGCGAAAACAACATCGTAATGAGGCAGCAGGGCCATGCAGTAGGTATCAAAAAAGGACAGGTGATTGACCACCAGAATCGCCGGAGCCCGAAACTTTTCCGGCTCCAGCCCTTCGCGCTCGAAACGAACGAAAGGGGACATGAGCAACAGCCAGCCACGCCCGTACAGCCAGGTAAAAAACCGCATGACCCGCTGAGTCGACCAACCCGTCACCAGCTTCCAGAGCAAAAACAGCGGTGGGAAACAAAAAAAGTCGAACAGGGTCCACAAAAACAGCAATGGATAAACGCACAGGTTGGTCGAAACGACCGCAATGGCATGGCAGACTTTCACGGAAGCGAATGTCCTTCCCCTCAGGGAGCCTGGTTCCGTGTCGCCAGCTTTTCAATCACAAACCGGTGGATATCGCCGAGGGTTCGAATCTCCCGAATGGCCTGTTCCTCCCTGATCTTGAAATCGAAGGCATTCTCCAGAACGATCACCATATCAACCATATCCAGGCTGTCGAGTTCCAGCTCCTCGAAAATCCCGGCTTCGGGTCGCATGGACGCGGGATCGAGCTCAAACTCTTCGGCCAAGGACGAGTTGACCAGCGCAATGATTTCCTGCTCAGTCATTCTGGTATCTCCTAACGACAATCGATGAATTAACGCCACCCAGGGCGAAATTGTTTTTCATAACCGCATCCAGCTCGGCCTCCTGCATCCCGGTAAGATACCACAGGGGAGCACACTCCGGATCGATGTTCTCCAGGTTAAGGGTCGGAAACAGCCGATTCCGGGCCATCATCTGCAACGTGGCCACCAGCTCCAGCGCCCCACTGGCCGCCAGGGTGTGGCCGAGATGTCCCTTCAGGCTGCTGACGGGGACATTCCCGCCAAATACCCGGTGGATGGCGTGGCTCTCGGCCTGGTCCCCCTGTTCCGTAGCCGTGGCATGGGCATTGACATAGGAGATC
>JARRKW010000118.1:8246-8892 GCA_037387645.1 Desulfuromonadaceae bacterium | reverse complement strand
GGAAATCCGCACCAGCCGGTGAATGCCGATCTCCGCCCGCAGATAACCGTAGGCGTAGGCGCCCTCGACGGTAAAGGTCACGCTTTTGAGGCCCGCCTCCTCGCCCGGCTGATAATCGGTGATCTCGGTCTGAAAGCCCTTGCGTTCGCAGTAGCGCAGATACATGCGCAACAGACATTCGGCCCAATCCTGGGCCTCGGTTCCCCCGGCGCCGGCATTGATGCTCAGGGTCGCGTTGGTGGCGTCGTGGGGCCCGGACAGCATACGGGCGAACTCCATCTGCGCAACCCGCTGCTCCAGGGAAGGCAGCAGTTCGCGCAACTCCTGCAGCAGCGATTCATCCTCGCCTTCGTCACCGAGTTCGGCCAGCACCTGCAGATCTTCCAGCTCCTTATAACAGGATTCCCATTGGGACACGATCTTCTGCAGCTGGGTCCGTTCCCGCAGCAATTCCTGAGCCCGGTCCCCCTGGCTCCAGAAATCCGGGTTGGCTATTTCGGCTTCGAGTTCAGCAACCCGCTCACGCTTGACTTCGACTTCAAAGATACCCCCTCAGCTCGTCGAGCTTGAGCTTGAGTTGGTTTAGTTTTTCCATTTCATCGCGAAACATCTGAATACTCCTTCAGCAGATTGTTGAAAAAGAAGA
>JARRKW010000118.1:0-8183 GCA_037387645.1 Desulfuromonadaceae bacterium | reverse complement strand
GCAAGCCCCGTTAGTCCACAAACCGTCGCCGGGTCTTGATCAACCCCAACAGGGTCAGCAGCACACAGCCCGCCGGCAGCAGATCGCCGCTACGATTGTACCAGGTCGGCCGGGCTCCGGGCTGCACCCGGCCCGACAGAAAACCGGTCTGGAAAATGGTCGTTTGCCCGGTGACGTCCCCGGTCGGCGCAATCAGGGCGGAGATGCCGGTATTGGCGGCCCGGGCGATCCAGATGCGGTTTTCGATGGCGCGAAAACGCACCATGGCCAGATGCTGATAAGGGGCGGAGGAACGTCCGAACCAGGCATCATTGGTCAGATTGACCAGCAGGGTACTCCCCTGCTGCACGAAATCCCGGGCCAGTTCCGGAAAAATGGCCTCGAAGCAGACCAGTACCCCCAGGCGCGCCCCATTCATGGGCAATGGGTTGACCTCTCCCGGGGTAAAGTCGCCGATGCCGGCCACCAGTTTCTTGACGAAGGGCAGAAACCGCGCCAGGGGAACATATTCGCCGAAGGGCACCAGATGCACTTTGTCGCTGCGTCCCAGCGTCTGGCCCTGAGGATCCAGCAAAAAAGCGCTGTTGAGGTAATGGTAGCGACGATTGACCTGCTCGTAGGCGGGACTGCCGAACAGCAGATAAGCGCCCGTGTCCCGGGGCACGGCCAGGACCTGCTGCTGCAGCAGACTCGGATTCTGAAAATAGAAGGGGGTGGCGCTCTCCGGCCAGACGATCAGGTCGGGCGCCTGCTCCTGCGCCGCCTGCCGGGACAGGCGACCGTAGGTAGCCAGGGTGGAGAGCTGGTAATCGGGATTCCATTTCACCGCCTGGTCGATGTTTCCCTGCACCAGGGTGACCTGCAGGTCGCCGCCAGCCGCCGGCGCCGCCGATTTCAGCCGCCAGCGCCCGTAAGCGTAATCGCCACCCAGCAACAGCAGCAGCGCCAGCAGCGCCCATCCGGTGGTCCGGAAACGGGCGCCCCGGCGAACATGTTGCCACAGTTGCCCCAACACGCAGTTGCTCAGAATCAGCAGAAAGCTGATACCGTACACCCCGAACAGATCGGCCGACTGAATCAGGACCGGATGGTTGGCCTGGGAATAACCGAGGGTGGCCCAGGGAAAACCGGTCAACAAAAAGGAACGCAGAAACTCGAGGGCGACCCAGATCAGCGGCAGGCTGAGCAGCGGCGGCAGCGCCAGTTTTTCCCGCAAGCGACAGCAGGCCCAGGTAGCGGTGCCGAAATAGAGGGCGAGATAGGCCACCAGCAGCAGGTAGGCCACCAGCGACAGCAGGGGATGCAGACCGCCGTAGGTGGTCATAACGATGTTGAGCCAATAGAGGACCGTGCCGAAAAAGACCAGACCGGCGACAAAGCCGGAGCGAAAGGGATGCTCGGCCATGACCAGCAGCAACGGCACCAGGCCGAACCAGGCGCACCAGGACGCCTCGATCCGGGGAAAGGCCAGGGCCAGGAGCAGACCGGAAAGGGCGGAACAGACCGTAACCCGTTGCAGCCGGGGGTACTTCATGGGGCCGGTTCCGCCGGGGTTACCTGGTCCCGCACCAGCCGCACCCGAATCTTGCGGATGGTGCGGTCATCGCATTCCACCACGGTCATGCAGAGATCGCCGTCGCGGATCTCTTCGTTGACCTGAGGAACGTGCCCCAACAGGTTGAAAAGGTAACCGCTGACCGTATCGAACTTCTCCCGTCTCCACCAGCTCCTCTTCCTCCAGGTCGTATTCATCCTGGATGTCACCGATGATTTCCTCGATAAGGTCCTCGATGGTGATCAGGCCGGAGGTACCGCCATATTCGTCGATGGCAATGGCCATGTGCACCCGTTGGGTGCGGAATTCCTGCAACAGAGCTTCGATCTGATTGGTTTCGGGCACGAAATAAGGGGGACGCATGACCCGCTGCAGCTCGAAGCGGTCGGCGGGGCAACCCCACAGTTTGAGCAGATCCTTGGCGTAGATGACGCCGACAATGCGATCCGCCGTCCCCTCATAGACCGGAATGCGGGAATGACCGGAAGCAATGATGGCCTGCAACAGCTCATCCAGGGAAGCCGTCAGGCTGCAGCAGACCATATCGGTACGCGGCACCATGACCTCCCGGACAATGGTTTCGCCGAACTCGAAGATGGAGTGGAGCATCTCCCCCTCGTCTTCGTTGATGATGCCCTCTTCCTCCGATTCCTCGATGAGTTCCTGCAGATCCCTTTCCGACAGAACCCGGCGTCTGCCGCCCAGAAACTGCCGCAACGATCGCAACCAGGAAATCCGTCTACCCCCTGAACTGTCGTCGTCCAAAAATCTCACTCCCCGTCATTAGATTTTAAATTCGGTTTCCCAGCACCGCCCAGGACAAACAGAGCACATAGATCAGAACCGTCACCAGTATGCCCAAACCGGCGCCGACCAACACCTCCCACACGGAATGAATCCCCAGCAGCAGGCGGCTGTGGCTGACCATGCTGGCCAGGGCCAGGGCCGCCAGGGAAAGAACCACGCCGCCCCCGGAAAGAACCACGGCGGTGGCGATGGAAAAAGCGACGGCGGCATGACCACTCGGCATGCCGCCGTGCAGGGGCGTTCCCCGACCGGTCCAGGCTTTCAACAGCACCACCAGAATGGTCACCACCAGCACGGAAACCACCGGGAATTCGCCCGGCGCCGCGCCAAGTTGATCCAGTTGCTGCCCGAACAGGGGAAAGACATACCGGGACAGGGCAAAGAACCCCATCACCACGGCCCCGGCGCTGGCGATCAGCACCGCGCCGGCGGCCACATCCTTGGCCCGCTTGGCCAGGGGATGAAACTCGGGGGAAACCAGATCCACCACCACCTCGACCGCGGTATTGATCAATTCGGCGAAAATGACCAGGGTGATGGCAAAGGCCAGCAGAATAAACTCCAGGGCCGACAACCCCAGAAAATGGGCCAGCAGCAAAACCACCAGGGAACAACCGAAATGCCAACGCAGGTGCCGCTGGGTCTTCACCGCCCAGAGCAGGCCCTCAACGGCGCAGTTGACGCTTTCCAGCCAGTTGGACGGCTTCATGGCGCAACGGCCGCAGGCGACAGAAACTCCTCCCGAAGCTGGGCAAAAAGCTCCCGTTCCCGTTGTTCCATGCGCCGGGATTCGGCCTCGCTCCCCCGCTCATGATCGTAACCGAGCAAATGAAGAATACCGTGCAACAGCAAAAAATAAAGCTCGCTTTCGAAGGGCAGGCCCGCCTCCAGGGCATCGCGCGCCGCCGTCTCGGTGGAAATCACCACATCCCCCAGCAGCTGCGGCGCAATACCGCTGTCTTCCCCTTCCTGCATGGCGAAGGAGATAACGTTGGTCGGTTTGTCCCGCTGCAGGTAGTCGCGGTTGATGTTCCGGATTTCGGCATCATCCACCAGCAGGATGGAGAGCTCCGCCTCAGGACATCCCGAGGCGCTTAAGATCCTCTGTGCTACCTTTCGCAGGAGCAGTTTCCTTACTTTTTGTTTCCTTTGACGGTTCTCGATCTGAATTCTCACCGTTTTTCCTCTTGCCGGCTTCCTTGTCCCGTTCCGTATAGGCCGGTTCCGGATAATCAACGCGATGATGGAAGATGCCCGCCAGAATCCGGTTGAAACATTTGGCGATCTGATGCAGGTCCTTCAGGGTCAGCTCGCATTCGTCCAGCTGCCCGTCGATAAAAATGTTGTTGATGATTTTCTGCACCATGCCCTGAATCCGCGCCGGGGTCGGGTCGGACAGGGTCCGGCTGGCCGCCTCCACGGCATCGGCCAGCATGATCAGAGCCGCTTCCCGGGTCTGCGGTTTGGGCCCGGGATAACGATAATCCCGTTCGTTGATCTGCTGCATGCCGGGATCGGCCTTGGCCTTGGCCCGGTCATAGAAGAACTTGATCAGGGCGGTGCCGTGATGCTGGCGGATGATATCGATGAGCGGTTCGCCGAGGTGATTTTCCCGCGCCAGCTCCACCGCGTCCTTGACGTGAGACATGAGAATCAGCGCGCTCATGGAGGGCGCCAGCTTGTCGTGCTTGTTTTCCTGCCCATGAATATTCTCAATGAAATACAGGGGCTTGCGGATTTTACCCACATCGTGATAATAGGCCGCGACCCGCGCCAGCAAAGGGTTGGCGTTGATCGATTCGGCGGCGGCCTCCACCAGGTTGCTGACAATCACCGAATGATGGTAGGTGCCGGGGGCCTGGATCATGAGTTCGCGCAGGACCGGCGTATTCATGTTGGCCAATTCGAGCAACTTGATGTCGGTGGTGTACTTGAACAGGTACTCGACCAGGGGAATGGTGCCGGTAACGATCAGGGCGCAGAGAAAACCGCCCCCCGCGCCGAAACCGAGTATATACAGCAACTGCATGTCCAGAAACCGCCCATTCATCAGGTAGAGCCCCAGGATCATCAGCATGTTCACCAGGGAAAGACGGAATCCGGCCCGATAAAGGGTGGTGCGCTGCTTACATTGCCGCACCCAGTGCGCGGCCGTGACACTGCCGACCAGAGCATAGATGCTGATGGTCAGGCTGTTGCCGAAAAGGATACCGGTGAACACCGCGGACAGCAGGGCAAACACAAAGGCCACTTCGGAATTCAGGACGATCCGTGCCAGCATGGCGCCGGCGGCCAGGGGAAACAGATAGTAGTAACTGGTCGACTCAATATAGGGAAACGCGCTCTCCAGGGCCGTGGAAATGAAAATGCCCACCTTGATGAGAACAAACAGGCCGACGAAATTCAGAGTCAGAAAAAACAGGTCCCGGTTATTGGGCCGATATTTGCGGACGTTGTTCCTGGCGAACCGGTGGGTGGTAAAGAGCAACAGGAACAGGGTCAGAAAGAGTCCGAAAGCGGTACTCAGGGTACTGTAATGACTCCCCGGCTCATGGAAAGCCCGGAGTTTCTTGATCTGCTCCGGGGTAATCCGCTCCCCTTCACGGACGATCATTTCCCCCTTCTTGATCTGAAACAGTACCGGCTTGACCCCGTCCCGCGCCAGACTCTTGCGCGCCTCGGTTTCATCCCTGTTGAAGGTCAGATTGGGCTGAATCAGCCTGGTCGCCAGGGGAAACAGCACCGCCTCATAGCGGGAAGGGAAATGGGGAAGCTTCGCGAACTGTTCCCGCAGGCGGTCGCGAACATCACCGACACTGATGACATCGTTCAGCTCCAGCACGTCGGCTTCCTGGCGGGTCTCCAGATTGCGGATGGTGATACCCCGCTTGCGCTCGGCCTCAAACAGCTGCAGATTGCCGACGATCTTCCCTCTCAAAGCCGCCAGCACGGCATTGCGCAGGGCGGCAACCTCCGGCGCCGCGCCGGCTTCGGCATTGCCAGCGGCGCCCAGCTGGGTTTGCAGCGCGGCCAGCAGTTGCTCGTCCAGCCCGACCCCCAGCTGGAGCTCCAGTTCGGCGGCCAGCTGTTCCGGCGGAGTCCCCCCGGACTGCGCCTGTAGGATCAGAGCCGCCGCCGCGGCAACCTGATCGGCCATGGCCTGACCGGCTCGACTGTCGAAATCGTAGAGGGGGAGAACGCTTTCCTCCGCCTCCCGTTGTTTCTTCTCCGTCAGCGGCAGATCGGAAACAAGCAGTTCCTTGGGAGACTTGATATCCCGGGAAACAATATCCCCCGGCTCATAATTATCGGGAACAAAGCCCCCCTTGGGGACGATGATGACGGTCAGCACCAGGGCCAGAAGAAGGGCCAGGAGATAACGCTGATTCCGCTCATCCTGAAACCAACTGAATCGGGCGGCCTTGGTTTTGCGAACCGAAGCTTCAGCTTTTCGATCGTTTTTTATCATACGGGAGAATGGCCTTCGGACGGTGGCATTGATAGCGCCGCGGGCAGGGGCGTGCGTTCATAGGCCTGGATAATGGCTTGCACGATGGGATGGCGCACCACGTCACGGTCGGAAAAATAATTAAAATGGATGCCCGCGACCTTCTTCAGCACCTCGCTGGCTTCGATCAGTCCGGAACGCCTGCCGGTAGGCAGGTCGATCTGGGTAACATCGCCGGTAATGACCGCGCGGCTGCCGAAACCGAGTCGGGTGAGGAACATTTTCATCTGTTCGGTCGTGGTGTTCTGCGCCTCGTCGAGGATGACAAAGGCATCGTTGAGGGTGCGGCCGCGCATGAAGGCCAAAGGCGCCACCTCAACCACGCCGTTGGCAATCAGGTCCTGCCCTCTGTCAAAATCGACCATATCGTACAGGGCGTCGTACAGGGGCCGCAAATAGGGGTTGATTTTTTCCGCCAGATCACCGGGCAGAAACCCGAGCTTTTCTCCGGCCTCCACGGCGGGACGGACCAGAACGATGCGACTGACCTCTTTTTTCGTCAAAAACGAGACCGCCATGGCCATGGCCAGATAGGTCTTGCCGGTACCGGCCGGGCCGATGCCGAACACCACATCGTGTTTGCGAATGCCGTCGATATAGGTTTTCTGCGCCAGGCTTTTGGGCGCAATGACTATTTTCCGGGAAGAGATAAAAACCGTATCCAGAAAGATGTCATTGAGGAAGGTCCTGGAATCGGCGGACAGGATCCGTGCCGCATAGTCGATGTCGGCCGGATAGAGGACATAGCCCTCTTGCAGCAGGGCGTAAAGTTCCTCCAGCACCCGCAAGGCCAGAGCGACCTCCGCCTCCCCGCCTTCCAGCGACAGCTGATTGCCGCGCGAACCGATGCGGATCTCCAGCAGACGCTCGATAAGTTTCAGGTGCCTGTTCTGCCGGCCAAAGAGCAGAGCCGAAGGAAAAAAAGGTTCCAATTTGAGCCTGTTATGCTATAAAGTTATCTGCTTCCAAATAGATCTGCAGTCTATTAATTTACGGAAAAAGGGGCAGCTATGAGTGAAATCATGGATATTTATGCTCGGGAGATTCTCGACTCACGCGGCAATCCGACGGTAGAGGTCGAGGTTTTCCTGGAAAACGGCATTATGGGACGGGCCGCTGTGCCCAGCGGTGCTTCCACCGGAGAGAGGGAAGCCCTCGAACTGCGTGACGGCGACAAGGCGCGCTATCTGGGCAAAGGGGTAACCAAGGCGGTGGACCATGTCAACGAAGTCCTCGCCGAGGCCCTGATCGGCTGGGAAGTGTCCGACCAGGCCGGCATCGACCGCAAACTGCTGGAGCTGGACGGCACCGAATTCAAGAGCAACCTGGGCGCCAACGCCCTGCTCGGCGTTTCCATGGCCTGCGCCAAGGCGGCCGCAGAAGACGCCGGTCTGCCGCTCTACCAGTATATCGGCGGCGCCAACGCCAAGGAACTCCCCCTGCCGATGATGAACATCCTCAACGGCGGCGCCCATGCCGACAACAATGTCGACATTCAGGAGTTCATGATCATGCCGGCCGGCGCCGAATCCTTCAAGGAAGCCCTGCGCGTCGGTGCGGAAATCTTCCATGCCCTGAAAAAGGTGCTCAAGAGCAAAGGCTACAACACCGCCGTCGGTGACGAGGGTGGTTTTGCCCCGAACCTGAAAAGCAACGAAGAAGCCCTGGAAGTCATCATGGAGGCCATCAGCGCCGCCGGCTACACCCCCGGCGAAGAGGTTGTACTGGCCCTGGACGTGGCCTCCTCGGAACTGTTCAAGGACGGCAAATACCTGTTGGAAAACGAGAAACAGCCGGTCAAGACCCCGGCGGAACTGGTCGACTTCTACGAGGACCTGGTCAACCGCTACCCCATCATCTCCATCGAGGACGGCATGGCCGAAAACGATTGGGACGGCTGGAAACTTCTGACCGATCGCCTCGGCCAGCGCATCCAGATCGTCGGCGACGACCTGTTCGTCACCAACACCAAGATCCTCAAAGAAGGCATCGCCAAGGGGATCGCCAACTCCAGCCTCATCAAGGTCAATCAGATCGGCACCCTGACGGAAACCCTGGAAGCCATCGAGATGGCCAAACGCGCCGGCTACACCGCCGTCATCTCCCATCGCAGCGGCGAAACCGAAGACACCACCATCGCCGACCTGGCCGTCGCCACCAACGCCGGCCAGATCAAAACCGGCTCCCTGTGCCGCACCGACCGCATCTGCAAGTACAACCAGTTGCTGCGCATCGAGGACGAACTGGACGAAGTGGCCGTATTCAACGGCAAGGACGTGTTCTACAACCTGAAGAACAAATAGTCCTTCCGCT
>JARRKW010000117.1:1871-6977 GCA_037387645.1 Desulfuromonadaceae bacterium | reverse complement strand
TTGGCAGTTCGCTGTTTAATGCCATCTTCAGGGATCCCAACATCAAAGAGTTGTATTTGCGTAACCTGAGCAAGATTCAGGAACATCCCCATTTGGGGTTGAGGTTCAAGTTCTGCATCAACCCCGAATATCCCGCGCTGGCCAATCTGATGAACTTGCCTTGGGAATATCTGCACGATCCTATTGAGAAAAGGGATTTTCTCAATCTCTTCGAAACCCTACCGATTGTCCGCTTTCTGGATCTGAAACGCCCGATCGGCCCAATCAGAGTTGAAAACCTGCCGCTCAGAATCCTGGTAATGATATCTTCGCCGGCCGGGTACCCAGCCCTTGATGTAAGTGAGGAAAAACGTCTATTGCGCGAGGCTTTTAGCACGCACTCGGAGATCGAGGTCGATTTTCTTAAAAAGGCAACTCTGCTGGAATTGAAGGATCGGCTCACTGATAGGGATTACCATATCTTTCATTATATTGGTCATGGCGGTTTTGAGAAACAAACCGGTAAAGGCGTGCTGGTGCTTGAAGATGAAGAAGGAAACGGTATTTTCGTTGCTGGGGAAAAGCTTAAAAGAGTATTCAGAGGTAGCTCCATCGGCATTGTTTTTTTAAATGCCTGCGAGACGGCTCGTATGTCAGCGGAAAAAGATCCTTTTGCAAGTATTGTCTCTTCCCTTATGATCGAAAACATCCTGGCGGTAGTAGCCATGCAGTATCCCATTTCTGATAAATCCGCCATTGTTTTTTCTAAAAAATTCTACACCGCTTTGGCCAAGGGCAAACCGATTGATCAGGCGGTTACCCAGGGACGGCTGGCGATTGATCTATCTTCTTTTGATACCTTGGAATGGGGCATCCCGGTGTTATTTCTGCGTTCAGAGGATGGAGTTGTCTTTGACATCAAAGATGAGGAGAAAAGGCCCTTCCGTCAACAGCGACAGTCGATAAAAACGACAACGGAAGAAACGGAAGACCAAACTAGCCATCGGGGTATTCCACAAGAAGAACTACTGACAATGCTGTTTTGCAAGAATTGTGGAGAAAAACTGCTGCCAGAAGGCAAATACTGCCGAAAGTGCGGCACTCAGGTCAATTTATAGGAGATAGGAGGGAAAAATATGTTTTGTAGCAAATGCGGCAAGCAAATCCCAGATGATTCGACGTTCTGCCCTTTTTGCGGCAACTCGACGGCTTACCAAGATCCGGTCAAAATTCAGGAGTCGCTCAGCCAGCCCACGCAAGAAGTGTCGTTGGTCCTGAATGTTGGTATTGTTATCGCCACCATGTTTATCCCTCTTGTCGGGCTGATCATGGGCTTGATTTACATAAAAAAACCCAGTCCTGCAAAGAAAAAGGCTGGAAAGGTCTGGCTGTGGGTTGCTCTTGGCGCCTTTATTTTGAATATTCTCCTGATAGCGGGTGGCGGTTATTGATCGAGGCAAAATGATTGGTTCATGCAAAAAGTTTTTTGTGGAAATAAGGGGGGAAAAGAGGACCATTTCCTAGTTTTACTTCTCCCTCTGCTCTCCCCTAACATTCACCAGAGGCCGAATTCCGGAGTTCCGGGGCCAGTAGACTCAATCCGTAACCTCACAAAACCGCCAGCCTCCGTCGCTATTCAATCAAATCCACCAACTGACCACTGGTTCTCCGAAGCCGCTGGCTGAGCATCGCGCACAGCTGCCAGAGAAGTTTCGCCGCGAGCCTGGGATAATCCTGCATCAAGGTGTCGAGACTGTCTCGCGAGAAGATGAGCAGGTGAAAGTTTCGTTTTCGGTCCTCAACAGTACTGAAGAGAAAGAAGAGTCCCGCATGAGTATCTTAAAAAGATTGTTAAGTCAGAGCAAACAACCGAGAGGACAATTTGGTCGCTTGCTTGCTTGGGGAATGAATTTCGGGCACTCCAGTCTCACGAAATGGGGTTTAGGCTTTATCGACATCGCAAGCGATTTTGATGTTCTTGACATTGGATGTGGCGGCGGAAGGACTGTTGAACGACTTGCCGGAATTGTCGTAGATGGCAAAGTTGTCGGTATTGACTATTCGCCGGATGCTGTTGTCGTGGCCAGGAAGAAAAATCGCCCCCTTATTAACGGTGGGCGAGTGGATATATTTCAAGAGGAGGTTTCTTCGATGAGATTCAGTGCTTGTGCTTTTGATCTCGTCACCGCTTTTGAGTCCCACTATTTTTGGCCGAATTTTCGTAATGACCTAAAAGAGATTTTTCGAGTTACGAAGCAAAACGGACAACTCCTTATCGTGGGAACCGTTTATAAGAACAAGAAATTTGACCGCAGAAATCAGCGTATTGTTGATGCCGGTGGAATGACGTATCTAAGCATCGAAGAATTTCAAGAAGTCTTGGAAGGTGTTGGGTACTCGGAATTTAATGCCTTTGAGGAAAAGAGCAAGGGCTGGTTCGCTGTCAAATGCAAAAAATAAAATGGGGTCTCTGTAGATATTTGAGACTGATGCCATGCCTCATAAAGTGATTAATAACCGGTTTAAGGCGGCGCTTTCAGTCCGTCTTGTAACCAAGAATGGTTTTGTTGTAACGCTATGACGAGAAGTTGCTATGGAAAATTCAAAATTAAAAAAGTCTATTGCTATTTGGTCGGTTGCTATTCTACTGCTAATCGAATTTAGTTTTTTCTACGACTTTTTTAAGCCTTTGCGACTCCTGTGGAATCAAGGCAGGATAATCGAGTTGTTTCTGTCATTGGCTTTGTTTCTCTGGAGCCTGTTGGGAGCATTCTTGATATTCTTTAGCGGCCGCAGCCCGTTAAGGAAAATTACTTTACCCTTCTTTCTGTTTTGCTTTCTTTTCAATATTGGATGCAAAAATATCGCAAACGCACCTATCGATTTTGCAACGGCAGATATGATCGTTGGTTATTTTCAATGGTGGTTTGGGGAAGTAGTTGAAAATTATGGCGTAAAGGCACTGCCACTTTTAATAATGCTTATCCCAATTATCATTTTCGTCGAACGATTACCCGAACTATTAAAATCAAATATCCCCCCGAAAGCCTATTTCGTGCCAATAAGCGCAGTGATACTTATCACTTTTGGCCTTCAATATAGTAATGGCCTATTTGATCGATATCCCTCCTTTTTCAGAGTGCCGGCCATGCTTGTATTTGCCAGCCAAAGCCGCCTCTACGACGGAAAAAGATCTGAAATTGCTTACTCGGGTCCTTTAGAAGCGCAGGTTGAAAAAATCGTTCTGATTGTGGATGAAAGTATCCGGGCGGACATGCTTGGCAACAATGGATACCCAAAAGATACGACACCCTATCTGCGCTCTCTGGAAGCTGGAATCGTGAATTTTGGGTTAGCCGCGTCATCATCCAATTGCAGTGATTATTCAAACCTCATTCTCAGGGCAGGGGTGAAAAAAGAGGAGATCCCAGACGACAATCAAATGAGCTTAAAGCAACCTTCGATTTGGCAATTTACCAGGAAAGCTGGGTATTACAATGTTTACCTGGATGCCCAGAGTGCGGAGGAGTGGGAGAGCTATCAAAACTTCATGAATGAACAAGAGGCTTCATTCGTAGACGAAATATCCAGAGATCGCCAGGAAATAGCATATGAAAGCGACGGAGTCACTCGCGAAAGGTTAAAAGCTCTTCTCAAGCAACCTGGAAAAACCTTTGTCATGCTTAATAAATACGGAATTCATTTCCCATATTTTCGGAGCTATCCCAAAGAATATAATATTTTCACCCCTGCACTTGAGCGAGGTGAGCCAATGAATGATAGAGAGAAGTCCCTAAATTCCTTTATGAATGGATTGCGTTGGAGTGTTGATGACTGGTTTAAAAACTTGTTTGCGGAAAACGCGAGCTTTAGGCCTTACGTCATTATATATACCAGTGATCACGGGCAAAACATAATCGACGACGGAACGCTGGCTACTCACTGTCGGCCGAGAGCAAATCGGTTCGAAGGTATTGTGCCCATGATGGTTTTCACCAACAAGGAGGTTGTTTTCGAAAAATTTAAGGCAGCCCAAGAGACCAATTACAACAAGACGAGCCACTTTCAGATATTTCCAACACTCATTAGGCTTGCCGGTTTCAATGGATCGTGGGTTAGAAGCCATTACGGAGCATCTCTTAGCGAGCCATCCGATACCTTGCCAGAATTTTTTGTGGGAGATCTCTATGGTCGTGGTTCTGTCAGACAATGGGTTTCGATAACCCCCACAAGGGCTGAGGGGAATTAGGAGGTTTTAGGAGATGGCTTAAGGAACCATCCTGCTGAAAGGTCGCAGATGTTCTCGTTGTTAATCAAGCGGATAAAACGCACTGATGTGATGCGAAAATAGTTCAGTTGGTCTCATTTGATAGGTCATTGAAGAGTATCTACGTGTTATGTGCCCTGATGGCCTCAATCAAATACAAAAATTAAGACCTAATGCGCGAAAAAGTTTTTTAAAAGGAGAATGCCTTATGAAAAAAATTACAGTCTTATTTTTTATTCTCGCAATCTCGGGATGTGCCAATAATAATATAATAACAAAAGAGTTCAATCCCGAACAAATAGTACATTACAGTGAACTTAGAAAATTAAAGGAGACCTCTTCTTTAAATAATTGTGTCGTATATCTTGACAGGGGAGATATGTTGCCTTTAGAGATTTCCTTGGATACAGATATTATTGGCATCGAAGACGAGAAGGTTAATGTGGTGGCAAAGCAGAAGCTGTTTTTAATGTTAAAAATGCCTGAAAACCTTTCCAAGGTTGAATTGTTGGAATTAGAAGGCCTTAGTAAAGAACAATTATCAAAAATGAGTGAAGCAGATAAAAGAAAGTTTTATGCAAATTTTATGTTGTATATAAGCAAAGATGCCACAGAGTGGGCTCCGATCAGCGATATACAATCAATAAAAAAAGTATTCGGAAGCAAAAGCAAAGGCGGCACGATTTCCTTTGGAATGGGAATGACTAAGAAAGAAGGGATATGGTCATACCTTGGTGTCAAAGAAGTTAGGTAGCCGGTTGGTTTTTAAGGTTTTGGGCGAGGATCGCCTCCACTTACGCCGGTTCCGCCAGCAATAAACGGTTTTTCGGGGTAATCTCGGCTGGAATTTTCTGGGTCAC
>JARRKW010000117.1:0-1836 GCA_037387645.1 Desulfuromonadaceae bacterium | reverse complement strand
ATCACCACGCTCAAGATCATGGCAGCAGGGTAATACCGCCAGTCGTGCCCGGGCCGCGAGCGCGAGGTCAATGACCCGATCGGTCAACTCACCGCAGGCATGCACGGAAACCACGAGGTCTTCCGTGGTAAGCTTCACGCCATGGATCTCCCCGCATTGCAGATCGACCCGGCCCCGCAGTCGCGGCCAGGCCGATTCCAGCACCGTCTGCAACTTGGCCGCGCTCTGCGGCAGCGCCCGATCGATGCCGAGTGCCTGGGGGGAGCTGTCATCGAGCAGTAGCAGGATGCTTGAAAGCAGGCCGTGGCCGCAGGCCAGATCGACGATCCGGCCGCCGCGAAATCGGCGGCGCACCCGGCGTGCCACCTCCCATGCCTCGTACAGCTCCTTGCGTGGCAGGCAGCCGGCGTGACAGATGGTGCGAGCGATGCGTTCGAAAAGGGTCTCCCCTGGAAAGCGGTCGAGCTGATGGGCGGTCAGGCGGTTGCGGGAAGAGGGGTCCATGGTAATCTCCGGGGAATCTGGGGGCATAGCTGAATTTCGGGATCAATTTCGTTCATCCCTTTGCCAGCTAAAATCGCCGGCCAGGGTCGCTATTCGATCAGGTCCACCAACTGGCCACTGGTCCTTCGGAGTCGCTGGCTGAGCAGCGCACAGAGCTTGCAGAGAAATTTCGCCGCCAGTCTGGGGAACTCCTCAATCAGGGTGTCGAGACTGTCGCGCGAGAAGAGGAGCAGGGTGGCTGGCTCGGCGGCGACAATGGTGGCCGAACGCGGCTCCCCGTCAATGAGCATCATCTCCCCGAAAACCTTGCCCGGGCCGAGGATCGCCAAAATCTTGGCCTGCTGATGGTCATCCCTCTTGATGACCTGAACCCTCCCCTCAGCGATCAGACCCAGATAGCTGTCGCGATCCCCCTCCCGGAAAATCGTGATGCCCTTGGTTGCGCGCGACACCTTAAAATACCGGGCAAGAGTCTCGAGCTCCTGCCACGACAGATCGGCCAGCCACGGAATTCGCTCCAGCATTTCCGCCCGTTGCCGGGCACTTGCTCCACTTTGCGCCATCGTTCAGCTCCGTTTCTTTGGAATGGCTCCTGTTTCTTCATGCTCTCCGTTTGCCGGCCCTCTTGAGTGGGACGGCGGAGCGAATGAGATCCTTGAGTGCCGATGCGTTTATCTTCTGGTATTTCGCCTGAAAATCGAGTTCTTCAAGTCGTTCGTATTCAATGGTGAGATTGTTGAAATCGTACAACACCTTTGCCTGAGTGGTCATGTTAAAAATGAGGGATAGCAGGGGAGTCAGTGATATAGCGACAATTCCCCCAAGGACCCGGGCAAAAGCCGTATACGGCTTTCAGTTAGGGAGGATTTCTCTGTGGTAAGTGGCCATGGAACCGCAGGGTGGGAGGTAGTGATTGGATCTTGTGCTGAAAAATTGGTTAGTTAGCTGTCGGTTCCCGTGGCTGGTATTCTTGTTGCAATTAAATGCTGTGTACTGCAATTCCGATTTTTGCTGAGGGATCGACTGAAAGGAGGGACCCTATGGCATGTAAACAGGTTCTTCTCATCGACAAGGCCACGCAAACTTCGCTGAACCTGCTTTTTCTCCTCAAATCGGTAGGTTGTGAAGTGACCTTCATTGAGGAGGCTGACGAGGCCTTCGAGTTGATCAATGAGTTCGACGGCCATTCCAAGCTTTTCGATCTCCTTATTCTCATCAATCCCCAGATGCCGGAGCATCAGATTCAAGCCCTCATGGAGGGGCAACGCGGTACTTTCACGGCGGCGATCCTGGTCGTTGCCGCGGACGACCATCCGGGTTGTTACGCTGCCT
>JARRKW010000116.1:0-5131 GCA_037387645.1 Desulfuromonadaceae bacterium | reverse complement strand
GGATGGTTTTCGCCTCGAGACTGGCACGGGAATTCGGACTATGTACGTCCGGCGAACAAGCGGCCATCCAATCGCTGATCGAGTCCTTTAATTTACCCGTCAATGCACCAAATCATCCAGTGGATGTCTATTTGACGGCCATGGGTCGGGACAAAAAGGTCAAGCAAGGAAAACTCAGGTTTGTACTGAACCATGGCATAGGTGACTGTGCAATTCACGAAATCGATTCACCAGACAGGATTTTTCCCGCAATTTTTTCTGAATTCCCTGAATTACAGGTGTAAACGATGACTCAGGATGCAACCCAAAAGGCTCTTCTCGATAAGGTCAAAACTTATGCCGAGTTGCTCGAACGGGATCCCTGCTCCTCCATATTCATCCCGCTGGCTGATATCTATCGTCAGTTGGGGATGTTGGATGAAGCTGTTGCCGTTGTGGAAAAAGGGATTCTGGAAAATCCGGCCTTTGCCGAAGGATATGCTGCTTACAGTCGGATCTTTCTAGACCGGGGGATGCAGGATGAAGCGGTGGGGCAGTTGGAAAAGGCCTTGCTGCTTGATAAAAAACGTATTACCGCTTTAACGCCTCTGGCCCAGATTCGATTTGAGCAGGGGGACTACCTTTCGGCGCAGAGTTTGATGCAGCGTGCGGCAAAATCGAGACCGCATGATAGTTCCATCAAGCAGATGCTGGAACTCATTGAGAACAAGCTTGTCGAGGCGGGCGCAGGGGCCGTTTCGGTGTCTTCCGACGAATCCGCTTCGGAGGTGGTTGCCTCGGCAGGGGAAGAGCTGGATGAGGTTTCCACTTATCCTTTCCCGGGGGGCAAAGCACCTATTTCAACTGTCACGATTGCTGAAATCTATGTCCGCCAAGGTTTTCCTGAAAAAGCCCTGAAAGTTTACCGTGATCTGTTACGTGCCGATCCTTTGAACGAATATCTTCGGGAAAAACTCATCCAATTGAAAAACGAGCTGGATGAGGCTAAAGCTCCGATTCCCGACACAGCCGAAATGACTGACGAAGCTCTTTCGGAAACGGGGGAAATTGCCGTTATGTCGGCATCGGATGACGAAGTGGTTTCGGCCTCATCGACTTCGGTAGACGCCGTTGCTGATACCGTTGCAGACTCGCTGATTGCCACCTTTAATAGTTGGTTGGAGGCCATTAGAAACAGAAGGGGAGCTCATGTTTGTTAATATCCTGCAGTCGGTTGTCGAAGAGACCGGTGGCGGTATCGGCGCCATTCTCATGGGGTACGACGGGATTGCCATTGATCAGTTTTTCCAGCCCTGTGAAGGGGTCGATTTGACCCTGGTTGCTGTTGAATATGCCAATATTCTTAAGGAGATTAAAAAAGCATCGGAAATCCTTCAGACCGGGGCGATGGAAGAGGTCGTTATCCGTACCGAACGATTCAATGTGGTGGTGCGGATCCTTTCCGAGGATTATTTTGTCGCTTTGATTGTCGACAGTTCCGGCAATTTCGGCAAAGGCCGATATTTGCTGCTACGTGAATCCGGTACTCTCAAGGAAGCCCTGGCATGAACTCCGACCGGCCGATCATCCTGGTGCTCAATGGACCCAACCTGAATCTTTTGGGCAGCCGCGAACCGGACGTTTACGGGGCGGAAACGCTTGACGACATCAATCGGGATTTGACCGCGTTGGGAGATCAACTGGGGTTGGCTTTGCAAACATTCCAGTCCAACCATGAAGGAATGTTGCTTGACCGGATCCATCAGGCGCGAACCGACGGCGTGCGTGGCATTATTATCAATCCTGGGGGGTTGACCCATACCAGTATCTCTTTGCGCGATGCGTTGGTCGCCGTTTCCATTCCGGTTATTGAGGTGCATCTTTCCAATATTCACGCCCGGGAAACCTTTCGGCAACACTCCTATATCGCACCCATCGCTCTTGGTCAGATATGCGGACTTGGCCCGCTCGGATATCGACTGGCGTTGCAGGCGATTTCAGCCCGAATAAAATAATAACTATTGTTTGTAAAACAATGTTATGATAAACAACAGAATCATTCAGGCTAGTGAGTTTCTCAGGACATGCGCTTTGGATGCGTTTGTCTTTTTTTATTTGCCGAATATCCGTTATCTGTCCGGGTTTACCGGTACCGATGGGGTTTTGGTCCTGGTTGGCGGCGAAACGGCCTTTCTGACCGATTCCCGCTATACCAGCCAGGCTCGGCAGCAGGTTGTTGCCGGGACCATTCGGGAATATCGCAATAAAATTGAGGCCGTTGTTGAGTTTTTGACGGAAAAAGGGGCCATACGGGTTGGTTTTGAAGCCGAGACCCTGGCCTATGGCACGGTCAGCGAACTCAGGGAAAAAGGCGATTTTTTCCAATGGATTCCGGTGACGAGCGAGGTCAAAGCCTTACGTTGTCAAAAGGATGCAGCGGAAATTCTGGCTCTGGAGCGGGCGGCTGCCTTAAATGCCGAATGCTTTAACGAAGTTCTGGCGGACATCCGACCCGGTGCGCGTGAACGGGACATTGCCCTGGCGCTGGAATTTGCCCTCAAACGGCGTGGGGCGGAGGAAAAATCCTTCGAATATATCGTAGCGTCCGGTGTCCGCGGGGCATTTCCCCATGGGGTGGCCTCAGACAAGCAACTTGCAGCGGGGGAGATGGTGACAATTGACTTCGGTTGCCGTCTGCAGGGTTATCATTCCGACGAAACCGTGACTTTGGCTTTGGGGCCGGTTTCGGCCCGCATGCGCGAGATCTATGCTACCGTCTTGGAAGCCCATGATCGCGCCATCGATCGGGTTCGGCCTGGTATTGCGCTCAAAGATATCGATGCGGTCGCACGTGACTTCATAAGCGAATGTGGATTCGGAGAATTTTTCGGACACGGTACCGGTCATGGCCTCGGTCTCGAGGTTCATGAGTTCCCTCCGGTTTCTTTCCGGTCCGATGAGATGGCAAAAGAAGGGATGGTTTTTACCATTGAGCCCGGCATTTATATTCCGGAGCTCGGTGGTGTTCGTATCGAGGATACGGTACTGGTTACCGCCGACGGATGTCGTCGGCTGACCCGCATTCCCAAGGATTTTCAGATGCTGCCGGTCTGATGGTCCGGGTGACCAGTCATTTTGTCCACCTCCAGGGTGGCAATCATTCTATCAGGAGGAACCGTACTAATGGATATTAAAGATCTTAAGACCTTGATTAAAATGGTGACGGATACCGTCATCACCGAATTTGAAATGGAAAATGCCGACGAGAAGATTGTCATAAAACGCGGTAAGGAAACTGAAATTGTGCAGGTGGCGGCGCCACAGCAATATGTTCAGCAACCGATGATGGCTGCTCCCCCTGCAGCTCCCGCTCCCGCAGCTCCTGCAGCTGCTCCTGCCGCTTCCGATCCGGTAGCGGCACCTGCCAATGGCGAAGCCATCACCTCGCCCATCGTTGGAACCTTTTATCGGGCTCCATCGCCTGAGTCGCCACCCTACGTGGAAGTTGGCTCGGTGGTTGAAAAGGGCCAGATTCTCTGCATCGTTGAAGCGATGAAACTGATGAACGAAATTGAAGCCGAGTTCCGCTGTAAAATTGTCGAAATCTGTGTTGAAAATGCACAACCGGTTGAATTCGGAACCAATCTGTTTATTGTGGAACGCCTCTAACGAGAGGGAGATGGCCATTTGGTGGCTAACAGCCGTCATACCAACCCCGAGCACGACTAAATCTTGGAGTTATCCATGTTTCATAAAATACTCATCGCTAATCGCGGCGAGATAGCCTTGCGTATTATCCGGGCGTGCAAGGAACTCGGCATCAAGACCGTGGCGGTGCATTCGGATGTCGACAGTGAAGCATTACATGTCAAATTGGCCGATGAAAGTATCTGTATCGGTCCGGCTCCGAGCGCCAAAAGTTACCTCAATATGAAAGCGATTTTCAGCGCTGCTGAAATTACCGATGCGGATGCTATTCATCCCGGCTACGGTTTTCTTTCGGAAAATGCCGAATTTGCCGAGATCTGCGCCAATTGCGGTCTGACCTTCATCGGTCCGACCCCTGAGAATATGCGGCTGATGGGAGACAAGATCAGTGCCCGTCAGACGGTTACCAAAGCCGGTGTGCCGATTCTTCCCGGCACCAAAGAGTCGGTTCCCACGGTCGATGAAGCCAAACGCATCGCAGCTGAAATCGGTTACCCCGTCATTATCAAGGCGACGGCCGGCGGTGGCGGGCGTGGCATGAAGATCGTTCATTCCCCCGCTTCGCTGCCCAACGCTTTTGCCGCCGCCCGCTCCGAGGCCCAGGCCGGGTTCGGCAATCCCGATGTCTATATCGAAAAATACTGTGAACGGCCCCGGCATGTTGAAATTCAGATTATGGCCGATAAGCACGGCAACGTGGTTCATCTGGGGGAACGTGATTGTTCCATTCAGCGGCGTCACCAGAAACTGATTGAAGAGGCACCCTGTCCAGTGTTGACCCCGGAAATTCGCCAGTCCATGGGGGACTGTGCCGTGGCTGCGGCCAAAGCAGTCGGTTATACCAGTGTCGGTACCATGGAATTTCTGCTCGATTCCAACGGCAACTATTACTTTATGGAAATGAATACCCGGGTTCAGGTGGAACATCCGGTCACCGAGATGATTACCGGGATAGACATCATCAAAGAACAGATTCGCAGCGCTGCCGGGTTGCCGTTGCGATTCAAGCAGTCCGACATTAAAATCAACGGTCACTCCATCGAATGCCGGATCAATGCCGAACATCCCTTTAAATTCACTCCGTCCCCTGGGAAAATCGATGGCTATCATCCCCCCGGGGGCCTTGGGGTGCGAGTCGACAGCGCGGTTTACGACCAGTATACGGTATTGCCCCACTATGATTCCATGATCGCCAAGTTGATCGTTCATGCCGATACCCGGGATGAGGCGATTCGGCGCATGGCTCGGGCACTGGACGAGTACATTATTGAGGGGATCAAGACGACCATTGCCTTCCATCAGAAAATTATGGACAATCAGCTTGGCGATCATGGAATCATAGTGGGGCAATACCGTATACTGGTCGTAAACCGCGCTGTCGACTCGCACCCCAAGACCACCGGGGGGATGATAGCCATCGATTTTCCCCGGGGACGGAGTGAAT
>JARRKW010000115.1:0-8345 GCA_037387645.1 Desulfuromonadaceae bacterium | reverse complement strand
CTATATTCATATGAGCCGTTATGCCAACGGAATGCGGGTGGGCCGACGGGTTACCCAGGGGGAGGTTATCGGCTATGTTGGCAGTACCGGACTTGCCACCGGCCCTCATCTTGATTTTCGTATGTTTCATCATGGAAAACCGATCAACCCGGTTGAAAATCGGTGCATCGCTCTACCGCCCGTGTCCCAGGATAACCGGGTAGCCTTCCAGGCTGAAGCGGTTCGGTTGCTGACGGAATTGACCGGACACCCGACCCGGCAGGCGCACAGGGTCGGTGCCGGTGCCGGCAATCGGTTGTAAAAAATTGGATTTAGCTGGCATTTTCCGGGTCCGGCGGGGGCAAAGATGATTAGGGGAGTCCTTGACCTTCGATGGAGTGCGGTTGAAATTTTAAAGCGATAAAAGTAGACCTAACGCAGGTTGTTGCCGAGGTTGCCATGCTGGAGGAAGGGGGGCTACCGGGCCGTGATCTATGCCTACAAGCTGCAACGGTTCGATCCAACCTGGAAGGGTCTGTCGCGCCGGGAGCTGCAGCAGAAACTGCGGGCGCAACTGGAAGTCAAGGACGATCCCAAGCTGCGGGTGGCCTCGACCGCCTCTGCAGCGCGGTACTGATCGCCGATCCCCTGCTGGCCGCCCCGCTAGCCACCGACCGGAAGTTTGACGGTAAAGACCGCACCTTGATCTTCCCCCGCGCTTGCGGCGCTGATGCTGCCCCCCATTTCGGTCAGGGAATTGGCACTGGCATGCAGACCGAACCCGTGGCCTTTGTCTTTGGTGGTGAACCCATGGTTGAAGATCTTCACCAGATTTTCGCTAGGGATGCCGCAGCCGTTGTCGGTCACCCGGATGTATTCAAAGCGATCATCAACATTTCCCGTTTCGATTCTCAACTCTTTGGTTTTGTTATGCAGGTCATTTTCCATCATCGCTTCAACGGCATTTTTTACCAGGTTCATCAGTACCTGCACGAGCTTGTATTTATGCACTTTGCAGCGCATAGGCTTATCGTAGTCCCCCTGGATCTCCACCCCATTGGTCTTGATCAGGTCCTTATGGATTTTGAGCACGTCGTCGATAATTTTGGTTAGTTCCTCCTTTTCAGAGTGGAACTCCGCTTTCGCGTAATCCTGCTGAGTCTCGACAATGCCCTTCATGGTGTGGATCTTGTCTTCAATCCTTTCCATGTTTCGACATATTCTGTCCTTTTCTTCGAGCAGCACATCGCCCAGCTTCAGGTAAAAGGCCGGCAGCATTTTCCCTTTTTCATCCTGCGAAAGGAATTCGCCAAGATGATCCAGATGCTCTTGCAATAGCCCATTGGCGTTGATGAGGGAGTCGACTTTGCTGGTTTTGATGATGTGCGATATTTCTTCCGCCGAGGCGTTGACGCTGTTCAGGACATTCCCCAGGTTATGCAGAATCCCGGTGGCAATATCGGCCATTCCGGCTTTGTGCGCCGCATCGACGAGCTGCTGCTGGGCTTCGGCCAGGGCTTTTTCGGTTTTAATCCGTTCGGTGATGTCCCGGACGACACAGACGTGGCCGGTAACCGCACCAGCGGCGTCCGTCATCAGTGAACTGGACCATATCACTGGAATTTCCGTCCCGTTTTTATGGGTAAAAACACTTTCCTGATTGTCAACCACACCCGGAACGCGCGTCCCGTCGATCTCCGTGCCTTTATCCAATAACCCCGAATCGAGGATCTGCCCAATGGGACCGCCGAGCAATTCCGGCTCCGCGTAACCCAGCATTTCACAGGTCGCCGGATTGACCATGAGAATCCTGTAGTCGGCGTCCAGGACCAGTAGCGGGTCGTACATGCTCTGGATGATATTGTTGAAGTAATCCTTGGAGACGGTCGTCTCTTGCAGGTCGGCCGTCATTTTGTTGAAACTGTCCACCAGCAGTTGGATTTCCCCGGAGGTCCGGATGTCCACGTTGGTCGAGAGGTCGCCTCCGGCAAGGCGGGTGGCCGCCTGAGCCAGAGTCATGATCGGTCTGGTGAGAAAACGTGACAGCGAGGTGACGAGCAGAAGCGTAACGGCCAGGGCGATCAGAGAGACGATCGAGATGAAACTGAGGACATGGTTGATGTCTTTCAACAACAGTGTCCTGGGAATACTGACGGCCACCCGCATGAACGGTTCGTTGGCGTTGAAAAAAACATCCTGATAGACAACCTGCCCCTGCGGCACACTCAGAAAGGCCGGGGTGGCCTGGATTCCCTCGGTGAAGAAGGAACGTGGGTCGAACAGTGCCTGCGCAGCGTCCGGTTCCTTCAGAATTTCACCATCGGGGGCAAAGATCCAGATGGGATTGGTTTCGAAGAGGGTTATCTCCCCCAGATGATCAAAGAGATGTTTAAGACTGTATTCTATGATCACGGCGCCACCGAATTCGCCGATATCCGCATCGGTTTTGTGGATGCCCAGAGAGAAGCAGGCTTCCCCCTCCGCGCCCCGGTAGGGACCCTCGATGCGGTAACCGCCCGCCGCTGCTGCGGCGAGTTGGGTAAATATCCTGCTGCTGCCGATGTTGCCATAGTTTCGCACCCGCCCCGTGCCATCAACTTTGATTTTTTCCTGACCGGCATAATCGACGAAAGCAATACTCCGCACATTTTTCATCAAATCGCGGGATTGGATAAACAGCCGCTCCAGGGACCTGGCGTTGATCTCATATTCGATGTTGGACGACATGATGAATTCGTCCAGCAGGGGGTTGGTTGCCAGCAAGCGGAGATCCTTTTCAAAAATTTCCACATCATTATGGAAATGCTCCTCGATACCGGAAAACAACTGGTTCAGACGCTCCTCGGTTTGCTGTTCGATGGCCTGTTTGCTGAAAACATAATAGATGACCGTCATCGAGCCGCTGACCAGGCTGACCAGGACCAGAAAAGCAAGCAATAATTTGTGAAAAATTGAAAACCCTTTTATTTCACCCTGTCCCATCATCATTCCTGCCCGGTGGAAATCTGCTCGATATATTCCTCGATTCCCATCTCCTTTGTCAGGATGAGGCCGAGCTTTTCCGCCCGGCGCTTGTTGACCATCAAGGCGCCCCGCTTCGGCGACCTGGGCGGATAGGTGGCTGGATCGGCGCCATTCGCCAGGATGTCATGGGCGATAATGACCGCTTCATACCCTTGGTTGTAGGCGGAATCATCGGCGCCACACAGGATCCCCTGTTGAATATAATTTTTCTGTTCGGCAACCGTTGGGACCCTGATGTTTTCACCAAACCAGCGGAAGATCTCCTCGGACGAAACATACTGGCCCGACCGGTTCTCCAACCCCGAACAGTGGGCCAGAAATAAGGCGTCAACCCTTTGCTGCAGCTCCAGAGCCCGGTGTTTCCATTCCTCGTAATCATTGGTTGCCACAATATCCACCAGCTCCAGGGGCAAAAGCCCCTGGCGGGCAAGGTAGGCGATGGTTTTATGATGAGATCGTCCGGTCGGGGTATTGACGGACAGCACGGCAAAGGTTTGCACCCCGGGGAGTATCCTTTTGAGAAGTTTGAGGCTGTCAAGGTAATATCCCGACTGATACACGCCGGTGACATTATGGCCGGGCCGCTCCTTGCTCTGCAACAGGCCGTATTTTACGGGCGTTTTATTGACGCCCCAGAAAACCACCGGCACCTCGGCATCCAGAAACTTATTCCCCACATAGTTGGCGGCATTGTCGTCCCCCAGAAAAATGAGATCGGGTTTGAAACCGGTTGCGGTTTGATAGATCCCGATGCTGGTTTCCTCCATTTCCGCTCTGCGGCTCTTTCGTTTTGAATCCATCCACAGCTTCTTGATAATCGCCCTGGAGGTTTCCACGTAATCGTTTTCCGTGTATTCATGTGTTTGCTCGGTGTTGTCAAAATAGCCGAACTTGAGCATGGCGGCACAGAACCCTCTGTTGGTCTCCTGGGACCAGGAATATTCCTTGTGGTAACTGCTGACGACAAGAAACCGGGTCTTGCCATCGGCTCCGTTTCCTGCCGCACCAAGGTCGGGCACAAAACCGACACACACGAGCAGGACCCATAAGATTACTTTGAATTTCATTGTGTTTGCTCTTTCTCCTGGATCGATGACTCCTCGATATATTCTTCGATCCCCATCGCTTCAGTCAGCTCAATCCCGAGCTGTTTGGCCCGTTGTTTGTTGACCATCAGGGGGCCCCGTTTGGGTGCGCGGGGCGGGTAGGTTGAGGGGTCGGCTCCGTTGGCCAGGATGTCGTGAGCAATAAAGACCGCTTCGTAGCCCTGGTTGTAGCCCGAATCATCGGCGGAACAGAGCATTCCCTGCTTAACAAACTGTCCCTGCACCGCGGCTTCGGGGATCTTGATGTTGTGCAGGTACCAACCGGACACTGCTTCAGTGGGGACGCTTTTTCCGGCGCTGTCCTTCAGGCCGGAGTACTGGGCCAGAAAAATGACATCGACCTTATCTTGCAGCGCCAGGGCTTTGGCCTGCCAAACCGGATAGTCGCTGGTCATGACGATATCCGTCAGTTCCAGGGGCAGCAGGCCGTTGCGAGCCAAATAGTTGATTTTTTTAGCGTGGGAACGTCCGGAACTGGTGTCATCCGAGAGTACGGCAAAGGTTTTCACCTTCGGCACCAGGGTTTTGACCAACTCGATACTCTCGCTATAGTAGCCCGACTGGTACACACCGGTAACGTTGTGACCGGGCTGTTCTTTGCTGTCCACCAATCCGTACTTGACCGGGGTGTTGTTGACTCCCCAGAAGACAATGGGAATTTCCGAGTCGAAAAACTGATTGCCGATATATTTGACCGCGTTATCGTCCCCCAACATGATCAAATCGGGGCGAAAGTTTTTTATGGTCGCGGAAATCTCCTGGGTCATCAGCGCCCGCTCTTCCTGGGTCTCTTTTCGCTTGGTATCCATCCATAGTTTTTGCAGAATGATTTTCGAGCTTTCCACATAATCTTTTGCCGTGTACTCATCCGCCTGAGTCTGGTTGTCGAGATAGCCAACCGAGCTTCAGCAGGGCCGCGCAGAGCCCCGCGTTGGTTTCCTGGGTCCAGGCATATTCCCTGTGGTAACTGCTGACAACCAGGATCTTTTTTCGGTTTGCTTCGGTTGTGTCCCCGGCAAAACAGATTACGGCAAGAGCCCCCGGCAGCAGCAATAGCAGCACAACGGTTATGGGCAGAGTAAAAGGCCTGTTGGTGACGGCGGTTATCCTCATCGGTTTACTCCTTGGTCCACGGGGTCGGTTTCTTCTGGCGAGCCTATTCCTGTGCTTTGGCAACGGGTAGCTCGATAAGGAAGCTGGTACCCCTTCCGATCTCACTGTTGACTTTTATGTTGCCGCTGTGCTTCTTGATAATGTCATAAGCGATGCTGAGGCCGAGTCCGGTGCCCTGGCCGACTTCTTTGGTGGTGAAAAAGGGGTCAAAAATCTGGTTGATATGTTCTGGCGGGATGCCACTGCCGGTATCGGAAATGTTGATGAAATTGGTGGCTTGGCTGGAGTACGTCTTGATCCTGATCTCCCCCTGTTTTTCTATGGCATGGGCTGCATTCACCAGGATATTGACAAACACCTGGGAAAGTTGTTGGGGATAACAGAGGGTAGGGGGGAGATCGCCGTAATTTTTGTGCAGGGTGCATTTATATTTGAGTTCATTCCAGACGATGTTGAGGGTCATGTCCAGGCACTCGTTGATATCGACCATCTGGGTCTCCTTTTCTCCGACCCGGGCAAAACCCTTCAGACTGGCCACGATATTCTTTATCCGGCCGAGGCCGTCAAGTGATTCTGTGATGATGTCCCCGATGTCCTCCCTGATGTAGTCGATTTTCAGCTTCTTCCGGGTGGCTGCCAGTTCAGTGGCCACGGAGTCGTCATTAAGAGCTTTGAGCGCATGGGACTGTGCATCAAGAAATTCGTTGAGCCGGCCGACATGCTTTACGAGGGTGCCCAGGTTGCTTAAGACAAATCCCGTTGGATTATTGATTTCATGCGCCACACCCGCGGCCAGTTGTCCGATGGAGGCCATTTTCTCCTGCTGCAGGATGATCTGCTGGGACTTTTTCAATTCCTCTTCCGCCGCCTTGCGCTCGGAAATATCGCGGATAATGGCTGCGGCATACCAATCCTCTTTGACCTGCAGGGCTGAAATCGAAATCTCCACGGGAATTTCGGAGCCGCTCTTTTGTACGGCGTACAACTCCAGGGTTTTGCCGATGACACCTTCCGGTCCGGTCTGTTGAAAACCTTTCAGCCCCTCCCTGAATCGGTTCCGATAGGCCTCCGGAACAATCAGCGTATGGATTTCCTTGCCGATGGCTTCCTCGGACGCATAGCCGAACATGGTCCGGGCGGCGGGGTTCCAGAAGGATACCTTGCCGCCCTCATCCATGAGCACGATGCCGTCGTTGGATGATTTGGTCAACACATTGAACTTCTCCTCGGTATCCCGCAGGTCTGCCTGCACCTCCAGCAACGTTTCGTTTCTCTGGTGCAGATCGTCAAGCATTCGTTGCAGCTGCCGGGTTCGTTCCTGGACTTCCTGTTCGAGCTTCTGGGTATAGCGGCGCGACTCTTCCCCGAGATTCCACTTGGCAACCAGCGATTGGGCCATCTGCTTGACCGCGATGGCGGTAAAGGGTTTTTTCAGAAACAGCAGTTTGTCGCTGGAACCAAGCCGTTCGACGATCTCGTCCCAGGAATAGTCGGAGTAGGCGGTACAGATGACCATTTCGATATAGGGAAACTCCCGCCAGATGCGGGCGATGGTTTCGATGCCGTCGATGCCCGGGGGCATGCGCACATCCATGAAGATGAGGGCGTAGGGGCGACCTTCCCGATCCGCCTTTTTGACCAGCTGGAGTGCCTCGATTCCCTGGTAGGCCGAATCGACCTCGTAGTTCTGTACGGGTTTTTTCGATCCGTCATCGGCGGAGGGCGAATCCCCGAACAGATCATTTTCGAGGGCGCTTAAGTCTTCGAGATGCTGACTCTGTTTGGGGCTGAGGATGCTCAGATAATCCTCATGCAAGGCGTGATTGTCATCGACGATGAGAATGCGATTGTTGATCGGTGCGTCTTCCAGGAAAACTTTCATGTCCATCCCTGATTCTATTGATTGGTTGTCCCATCCTTCGGTTTTTTGGCAGGCGCCGTATCCTTCCTGCCGTCAAACATCTCATAGCGGTTGCCACTGAGAGCTTTGGCCCGATACATGGCTATGTCGGCGTTCTTTATGAGAGCGTCCATGGTGGTGCCGTGATCGGGGAAGAGGCTGATCCCGACGCTGACCCCCAAGGTAAAAACCTCATCATCGATATGAATGGGTCGAGACAATACGGCTATGGTGCGTTTTGCCACCAGGATGGAATCGCTCCGTTCCCTGATCTGGGACAGCAGAATCATGAACTCATCCCCGCCGATCCGGGCCACCGTATCTGATTCGCGCAGGTTCAGAAAATCGATGCCTCGGGCATTCAGGCGGGTGACCGTGTCGCTTTTCCGCAGTCCCGAGCCGAGGCGCTTGGCCGTTTCCTGCAAAACCGTGTCTCCCACATCATGGCCATAATTGTCGTTGATCTGCTTGAATTTATCGAGATCGAGATAAAGCACCGCCATGACATGGTTATGGCGGTGCGCCAGAGAGAGGAACTGGGTGAAGCGATCGAAAAAGAGGCTGCGATTTGGTAGTCCGGTGAGCATGTCATAATGGGCCATGACCGTCATGTCCTGTTCCATCTTTTTGCGCTCGGAAATGTCACGAATAATGGTCGCGGTATGCCAAGCCTTCTTGACTTGCAGGGCCGAAACCGAAATCTCCACGGGAATCTCAGTGCCGTCCTTTTGTCTGGCGTACAACTCCAGGGTCTTGCCGATGACACCTTCCGGTCCCGTTTGCCGAAAGTCTTTCAGTCCTTCCTTGAATTGCTCCCGATAGGCTTCCGGAACAATCAGCGTATGGATTTCCTTGCCGACGGCTTCCTCGGACGCATAGCCGAACATGACCCGGGCGGCGGGGTTCCAGAAGGATACCTTGCCGCCCTCATCCATGAGCACGATGCCGTCGTTGGATGACTTGGTCAGCACATTGAACTTCTCCTCGGTATCCCGCAGGTCCGCCTGCACCTCCAGCAACGTTTCGTTTTTCTGGTGCAGATCGTCAAGCATCCGTTGCAGCTGCCGGGTTCGTTCCTGGACTTCCTGTTCGAGCTTCTGGGTGTAGCGGCGGGACTCTTCCCCGAGATTCCACTTGGCAACCAGCGATTGGGCCATCTGCTTGACCGCGATGGTGGTAAAGGGTTTTTTCAGAAACAGCAGTTTGTCGCTGGAACCAAGCCG
>JARRKW010000114.1:0-7460 GCA_037387645.1 Desulfuromonadaceae bacterium | reverse complement strand
GTCGACAAGACGTCCAGCAACAAAACCCTCGATTCCCTGGTCATCGACAACTCGCCGGTGAAGTACGCCCTGCATCTGACCGACCTGGTCGGCAACCTGTGCAACAAGGTCATCAACGACGTGCACATCCTCTACACCATCGACCATCCGCATCTGAGTTACTTCAAGGTCAAGATCGAAAACAACGGGGGGGTGGTACACGACGCGCCGCCGTTGCCCAATGACGCCTTCAGCGGCAACTATTTTTTCCGGGGCGGGGTAAGCGCCCCCGGCGGTTTCCCCGTGGTTGTCGCAGCCGATCCGACTTGCGCCTACGCGGTGAAGCTGTACTGGAAAACCCGGCACTACCACAGCCACCGGAACGACAGCCGGCATACCCAGATTCTGTATTGCAAATAATGCGGAACAAATGAAAAACGAGACAACGAGGAGATTGTAAATGATTAAAAGGAAATTTTGCTTCAATGGATTTGTTTCAGGATTACTGCTATTGACATGCATTCTGTGGTGCGGTGCCGGCGAAGCTTTTGCGTTCGGTACCGCACTGGGCGAGATCGAAGGTCGGCCGGCTCCCGTGGCGCGGCGCATGTGCCTGGCCGGGGCCAACGCCGGGGCCTTGTGCAACGAGGACGCCGACTGTCCCGGGGCCACCTGCCGCGACCGCAACATCGTCAACCTTTCCGTCGCGGTGCACTATGACGCCCCGGCGGCGGATCTCGCCACCATCGAGAACATGGTGAGCGCCGGTTCGGACATGCTTTTCGACGTGACCGACGGCCAGGTGGAACTCGGGCAGGCAACCATCCACAATAACTCCGCCGGTACCACGCGGGCCGACATCCGCGTCTATCCGGCCACCTGCACCGGCGGTACCCAGATCGGCAACGCCTGCAACGTCAACAACGACTGCGCCGACACGCCCGGCACCAACGACGGCTATTGCGGGGTCTGGTGGGGGGCCGAAACCGGCAGTTGGCAAAACGGCGGCAGTATTCACGTGTCGATCAACAAGATTAACGACGCCGGCGGGAACGTCGGCCGGTTTATCGGCCATGAGCTGTCGCACCTGATTTTCGATGTAAAGGATGAATACGAGAGCCGCCCGGGATGCGGTAATAACACGGGGAACGCCGACTGCCCCGACGCCGCTTCCGGCCAGACCGAGTGCCTGATGGACAGCAACAATTCGGAATTCTGCTGGGGCCAGGGGGATCCCACCGACCTGACGGACATGACCGGTGGCAACCACGATGCCACCAACATCACCGAGCAGTCGGAATGCCGCAACGACCGCTCCTGCTGGGATCAGGTGGTATGGGCCTGGCCCAATACCATCCTCAAACCCGCCGCCGCTCCCGATCCGGCAGCAAACGGCGCAATGGTCGACCTGACCAAATTCGTGACCACCGACGATACGGTGCGGGTGGTGCTGGTGCTCGACGAGTCGGGCAGCATGGGTTTGGAATCGCCCAGCCGCCTGGAACGGCTCAAGGTCGCGGCCAAGAACTTCGTTTCCCTGGCCGAAGACGGTACCGAGCTGGGTCTCGTTTCCTATGCCACCAACGCCGACACCGCCAGCGGCCGCGCCGAGGTGGCCATCGCGCCCCTGGGGGTCAACCGTTCGGCCTGGAACAATGCCATCGACGGCCTCGCTCCCAGCACCCGCACCAATATCGGCGCCGGCCTGCAGAAGGCCCGCGATCTGATCACCACCGCCGGCGGGGTGACCGGCAATACCTTCATCGTCCTGATGAGTGACGGTCTGAACAATGAACCGCTGCCGCAGGCCAACGCCGCTGCCGATCTCAACGCCAAGATCGCCATGCTGCTGACGGACAAAATCCCCGTCTATGTCACCTGTACGGGGAGCGACCTGGGCCTTACCTCCCAATGTTCGGAGATCGGCACCGGCACCCGTGGTCACTACGTCGACTCCGCCGATCCCGCCCAACTGCCGGAGGCTTTCGCCGACTTCCACGAACGGATCATCGGCCATGAGGCCGTTCGTTCCGTCCAGGGCGATCTGGCCAAAGTGTCGCCGAAAGACCCGGTTGCCACCGCTTTCGTCGAGGAAGGCTCGACCTCGGCGTCCTTCGTGCTGCAATGGGCCAACGCCGGCACCAGCGCGAACATGCTGGTGCGCGACCCCCTCGGTAACAGCTATGATACCCAGCAGATGACCCAGGGTCGTTTCCTGCGGGTCGCCGATCCCGCTCCCGGCGACTGGTTGATCTACATCGAGCCGCGCGGGGCGGCCAGCCCCTTCACGGCGACCGCCTATGCCCGCAACCCCTCCAATCACATCTCCGTCGGCATCCGCTACCCCAGCATCATTCCCAACGGGGATATCTACCTTTATGCCTATCCCAAGGATCGAGGGCGTTCGATAACCTCGGACCAGCCGCTGCTCGCCACGGTGACCCGGCCCGACGGTGGCAGCGACACCCTCGAACTTTACGACCGCGGCCGTGACGCCACCGGCCGGGGTGACGACGTGCCGGGCGACGGCGTTTTCACCGGCGTCTATAAAGGGACGGGACAGACCGGTCCCTATCAGTTCGCGGTCAAGGCCGATATCGAAAACTGGGTTGTCAGCGCCGACGCCCACGAGTATCAGCAGGAGGGTCTCAGTTCGCGTTTTATGCGGGAAGTGCGTTTGTCCACCGCGGTCAACGATCCGAATGTGGTGGAGACCAGCCCGGAAGACGACGATGTCCCGGGGGTCACTACCAGGCCACCCTGCGAACGCTACCTCTGTCTGATTTTGCAGGTGATCCTGTTCCTGTTGCTGCTGCTGTTGCTGCTTAATCTGTGGTTGAACTATCGCTGTGGACGAACCCGGGGCTAGAATAACCCGGTTACATCCATCCTTCAGATCAAGAACAAACCCCGCTTTTTATGAAAGGCGGGGTTTGTTCTTGCAAGGGAGATCCAATAGTGGATTTTTTCTGCGTGCACTTCCGGGCGAGATCAGGGCCGCTGCCGGAGCAATCTCAGACCGTTGCCAATCACCAGCAGGGTGGCGCCGGTGTCGGCGGCGATGGCGACCCAGAGCGACGCCAGGCCGTACAGGGTCAGTAGAATGAACAGCAGTTTCAGCCCCAGGGCGAAGCCGACATTCTGCTGAATGTTGCGCAGGGTACGCCGGGAGTGCCGGATCAGCCAGGGCAGTTTGGCCAGATCATCGGTCATCAGGGCCATGTCGGCCGTTTCCAGGGCGGCATCGGTGCCCATGGCGCCCATGGCGATGCCGATGGTGGCCGCCGCCATGGCCGGGGCATCGTTGATGCCGTCGCCGATCATGGCGACCTGGTGATTTTCCCGTACCATTCGGCCGATGGCCTCGACCTTGTCCTCGGGCAGCAGTTCACAGTAGTATTCCTCGATGCCGGCCTGTTCGGCGATGGCCCGGGCGGTGCCGGCATTATCCCCGGTCAGCATGACCACCCGTTTCACCCCGGCCTGCCGGATTTCATCCAGGATCTGCGCCACCTCGTCACGCAGGCGGTCGGCAATACTCAGCAGGCCACAGACGTGCTGATCGTTGCCGATGGCAACCACGGAATGGCCGGCGTCCTCAAGGGCTTCGGCACGGGCATGGATTTCCGGGGTTTCCTGCCCCTTCTCGTGCATCAGGCGGTGACTGCCGATCCAGAAACGCCGGCCGTTGATGCTCCCTTCAGCCCCCTTGCCGGGAATGTTCTTGAAGTCTTCCGCCGCCGAAATGCGAATGCCGGCCTTTTGGGCCCGCCGGAGAATCGCCCGGGCCAGGGGGTGTTCACTCCCCGCTTCCAGCGCCGCGGCCCGTTCCAGCAACTCCTCTTCACTATGTCCGTTCAGGGACACCAGGGTCTGCACTTCGGCCCGACCGGTGGTGAGGGTGCCGGTTTTGTCCAGGGCCAGCACCTGCAACCGGCCCGCCGCTTCCAGAAACAGGCCGCCCTTGACCAGGACGCCGTTGCGGGCGGCGGCGGTCAGCGCCGAAACGATGCTGACCGGGGTGGAGATGACCAGGGCACAGGGACAGGCGATGACCAGGATCACCAGACCGCGATAAATGCCTTCCGTCCAGGGCAGGTCGCCTAACGGGGGGGAGAGCAGGGCGACGGCCAGGGCCAGCAGCAGCATGGCCGGGGTGTAGCGGGCCGAGAAGCGGTCGACCCACTGCTGGCTGCCGGCCCGTCGGGACTGGGCTCTTTCCACCATATGAATAATGCGGGCCAGGGTCGTATCGTCGGCGGTGCGGCTGCTGCGAAATTCCAGGATGCCGTCCAGATTAATGGTGCCGGCATAAACGCTATCGCCCGGACCTTTGAAAACCGGCAACGATTCGCCGGTAATGGGGGCCTGGTTGACCGTGGATTGGCCTTTGAGGACCTCGCCATCCAAAGGGATTTTCTCCCCCGGGCGCACCTGCAGCAGACTGCCGGGGGAGATGTCGGCCACCGGTTTTACTTCGAAGTCCTTATCCTGGGGGCAGTAAGTGCGGGCCGTGGTCGGCGCCAGCTGCAGCAGGCTGCCGATGGCCCGGCGCGCCCGTTCCACACTCCAGTGTTCCAGCAGCAAAGAGAGGGCAAAGAGGAAGGCCACGGTGGCCGCCTCCAGCCATTCCTGGAGAAAAAAGGCCCCGCCAATGGCCATGATCATCAGCAGGTTCATGTCGGGGCGCAGTTTGCGGGCGGCGTAATAGGCTTTGGGCAGGACATACCAGGCGCCGCTGAGGGCGGCACCGAGATAGAACAGCCGTACCGCTTGGGGCAATCCCGCCGCGGCTTCCCGGCCTTCCCCCAGAGCATGGAGCAGGCTGCCGTGCAGCAGGGCGTGCAGGACAAAGCCGGTCAACAGCAGGATTCCGCTGCTGAGAGTCAGCACCAGGCGGCCGTGCTGCTGCCAGAAGGGTGCCCTGGTCGAGGCCGGCCCCGGCTGCCAGGGGATGATTTTCATGCCGGTGGCCTCGACTGCCCGGATAATTGCAACCGGAGCAATCAGCTCGGGTTCGAATTCCACCGTCATGCGTCCCTGAACGACATCGAATTCCAGGTCGATGACGCCGGGCCTGCCCCCGACCTCGCGGCGCAGGATTGAAACTTCTTCTGCGCAATCAAACAGGATAGGGGTTAGCTTTGCCAGATCTGCCGGGTATAGACGTCGCAGGCGGTGAGCTGATTGCCGAGGCCAGCGCCGGTATCAAGGGAATAGCGACCTTCTTCAAAAAGCGGTTGACCACCAGGGGTGGGACTGTGACCGACCACATGGATCTCTTCGCTGCCGGGGGCGGAATTGCGTTCCCACAGGAGGGTATATTCGTCCTGTTCCTCCAGGGGGAGGTCATCTCTGGCTCCGGCGTGAACGAAGAGGAAACCATCCATTCTGAAGTAGAGGCGGGTTTGCCGAATAAATTCCAGATGGGTTCGGGGTAGTTCCTGAAGCTGCTTGATGCCGTAACTTTTCAGGGTTGCCATCCCGCCATTGCGCAAATAGATGGTGATATCCGAGAACAGGAGGGAGGCGGAATTAGGAGTCGAAAGATCGGTGAAAATGGATTCGGTTAGAAAGTTTTCTTCAAGCAGGGCATTGAGCAGCATCTGTTCATGGTTACCCTTGAGAAAAATGGTTTCCGGCAGGCAGTTCCGCAGCTCCAGCAGGGTTTCGATGACCCCGCGGGAATCCGGGCCGCGGTCGATATAGTCGCCGAGGAAAACCAGTTGGTCCTTCTCGGTCGCCTGTAGCAGCCGCAGCAGCTGTTCCAATTTTCGTCTCTGGCCGTGAATATCACCGATGGCAATCAGACGATTCGGCATGTTGGACTCCTGACTGGCCGACAACCATGGCCCGGGAACCGTTATTTCAGAATCCTGAGGATTTCCCTGAACGCGTCGCCCTCGGCCACCTGCAGCAATTCAAACAGGGCGGTTTCGACCCCGGTGGAAAAGACGCCGCTTTCGCGCATGCGCAACAGGCCGATTTCCTTGTTGACCCGGGTCCGCGAGGAGACCGCGTCGGTCACCACATGCACCTCATGGCCCAACTCCAACAGATCGACAGCCGACTGGTAGACGCAGACATGGGTTTCAATGCCTGCCAGCAGGATCTGGTGGCGATTGAGCTCTTGCAGTTGTTGCCGAAAGGCTAGCTCCCGACAACTGCTGAAACTCATTTTGCTGATTGGTTGCAGATCGGTTAACAGTTCGGTGATTTCCGGAACGGTGGGGCCGAGACGTTGCGGGTTCTGTTCGACCCAAAGGATGGGCATATCCAGAACCTGAAATCCCTTGATCAGATTTTGTACATTTTTGAAGAGCAGCTCCTTTTCGTACATGATTTCGGCGAGTTTCCCCTGAATGTCGATGAGCAGCAGGGCGGCGGTGTCGGTATGGAGCATGGTTGGGTTCCTTTTTGCGGAAAGGGAGTGCGAATGGAGACAAACTAGCTTTTTAATCTTAAGCCTAACAGAGAGATGGGGGACCGGCAACCAGTCTTCAGCTAGCCAGGCGTAAGGGGTTAATTTGACTAGGCCTGTTGACTGTTCACCGGTTTCGTTTCGATAAAAAACAACGTTAAGTCGCTAGGATAGGTATACGTGGTTGCGATTGCCCAGTTCTCGGTACTACAATAAAAGGCAGGCATTCCGGTGCCTGATTTGTCAACTTAAACCAAGGGAAGTTTATGTACGAAGTATTGGAAAACACACTATTGGCACCCAGCCTTCATCGGCTGGTTGTTCGGGCTCCGCGGGTGGCCACGGCCCGGAAGGCGGGACAGTTCGTCATCGTTCATGCGGAATCCGGGGCGGAGCGCATCCCTCTGACCATCGGCGATGCCGATGTGGCAGCGGGGACCATCACCCTATTCGTTCAGGCCATCGGCATCTCGACCCAAAAGATAGTCGCCATTCCGGCCGGTGGTTTTTTACGGGATGTCGCGGGGCCCCTCGGCCAGCCCACCGAGATCGAGCGCTGGGGGCGGGTGGCCTGTGTCGGCGGCGGCGTCGGCACGGCGGTGCTTTTCCCCATGGCCAAGGCGCTGGCGGAAATCGGTAACGAGGTGACCACCATCATTGGCGGACGCTCCAAGGATTACATTATTCTGGCGCAGGAGTTGGGCGTCTTCTCCCAGGATGTGCGGATCACCACTGAGGATGGCAGCCAGGGGCGCAAGGGCTTCGTTACCGCTGAACTGGCGGACCTGATTGCCGATCCGACCCGTACGCCCCAGGCGGTTTTTGCCGTCGGCCCGGTGCCCATGATGAAAGCGGTGGCGGAGCAGACCCGGCCCCACGGCATTCATACCATTGTCAGTCTCAATCCGATCATGATCGATGGGACCGGTATGTGTGGCGGCTGTCGGGTCAATATCGGCGGCGAAACCAAATTTGCCTGTGTCGATGGACCGGAGTTTGACGGCCATCTGGTCGATTTTGACGGCCTGACCGATCGGCTCAGCATGTATCGGGATCTGGA
>JARRKW010000113.1:1776-8193 GCA_037387645.1 Desulfuromonadaceae bacterium | reverse complement strand
GGGTAGGATTGAGACCGTAAAAGCGTGCATATTCCCGCAGGGTGGGCAACAGGGTCTTGCCCTGCCGTTCCAACTGGATGCGCAGCATCATGACCACATCGGCGTCGCGGATGGCTTCGTCCATGTTGGTGAATACTTCCGCGCCGAGTCTTTCGATTCCCGGGGGAACCATGGTGCCGGGACCGCAAAGGCGGACCTTCATCCCCATTTTGGTCATGGCATAGAGATTGGAGCGAGCCACGCGGCTGTGCGCGATATCCCCGACAATGGCCACGGTCAAACCTTCGAGCCGCCCCTTGTGCTGCCGAATGGTAAACAGGTCGAGAAGGGCCTGGCTGGGATGTTCGTGGGCACCGTCGCCGGCGTTGATGACCGAGCAGTTGATGCGTTCGGCCAGATAATGCGGCGCGCCGGAGGCCGAATGCCGCATGACGATAATGTCCGGCTTCATGGCCTCAAGGTTTTTGGCGGTATCCTCCAGGGTTTCCCCCTTGACCACCGAGGAAGCCGAAGCGGTCATATTGACGGTATCGGCGGAAAGACGCTTGCCGGCGATTTCAAAGGACATGCGGGTCCGGGTGCTGGCCTCGTAAAACAGATTGATGACCGTTTTGCCCCGCAGGGTCGGAACCTTTTTGATTTCCCGGCTGTTGATTTCCTTGAAACTGTCGGCGGTATCGAGAATCAGTTGGATATCTTCCTTGCTGAGCTGTTCGATGCCAAGAATGTGCTTATGGCGAAAAGACATTGTCAACCTCCCTGGGGAAATTAAGGTTTAATGAGGCGAACACCGACCGGGTTTTGTTCCTGACTAAAATCGACTTCGACCGATTCTTCGCATGAGGTCGGCACATTCCGCCCCACATAATCAGCCCGGATGGGCAGCTCCCGATGACCACGATCAATCAGGGTCGCCAGTTGAATATTTTTCGGGCGTCCCAAGGCGATGAGCGCTTCCATGGCCGCACGGATGGTGCGGCCGGTGAAGAGGACATCGTCGACCAGAATGACTTTTTTGTCGTCCAGCGGAAACAGGATGTCGCTTTTCCCAACCGGCAAACTGCCGCGCGAACCGAGATCGTCCCGATACATGGTGATGTCGATGGCTCCCAGGGGAACCTCAACCCCTTCAATATCGGCCAACCGTTGTTGCAGCATGTTGGCAAGATAATCGCCCCCGGTACGGATACCGACGAGGACAATGTCGGTGGTTCCCTTGTTGTGTTCGAGTATTTCGTGGGCAATCCTCGTCATTGCCCGATTGATACCGGCGCAGTCCAGAATAACAGTCTCTTTCGTTGCCATGCCCGAGTCTCCTTTCCGTGTATTTCACATATAAAAAAATACCTTTTCGCCAGGAGGCGAAAAGGTATCTGCGCACGAATGCTCTCTTGAAAAATTCTCTGTTTATTCAGCACCTTTGCTAACCTCTCTGGATTAACTTAAAAGGAATATCTGGTAAGATCTGGGGGACTATAACAACAAAGCAAGAAACAAGTCAATGGAAAATGTTGCCCGATCATTTGATCGGGCGGCCGATACGATTCCAGCGGATTTTATGCAGCCAGTCCCCCTCGGAATTCCATGACCAGTACTTGATGAAGGCCAATCCCTTGATCTTCTGTTCGGCGACAAACCCCCAGAAGCGACTGTCAGAAGAGCGATCGCGGTTGTCGCCCATGACGAAATAGCTGCCGGCGGGAACCTGTTTCGGCTTCATGAAATCGCGGGGCCCCAATCCCGGCGAAAGCAGCCCCGGTTCCTTATGCACCTCCTGGGGGATCTGATACGATTCGCCGTTGACGTAAACCCGCTTGTTGCGCACTTCGACCACGTCCCCGGGAAGCCCGACGACCCGTTTGATAAAATCCCGGCGCTGAAAATAGCCCTTACCCTCATCCCCGGGATACTCGAAAACGATAATATCGCCCCGCTGCGGATGGCGAATGGTCAGAAAGCGTCCATCGACGAAAGGGATCTGAACTCCATAGATGAATTTATTGACCAGCAGATGGTCTCCGATCAACAGGGTATCCTCCATGGAGCCGGAGGGGATTTTAAAGGCCTGAATGACCAAGGTCCGGATGATCAGGGCCAGGATGGCGGCAACCAGGAACGCTTCGGCATATTCCCGGTACCAGGGTTTCTTGAGGGTGGTTTTCGTTGTCGCTGGGGTGGTTTTAGCGGCCATTATTTTTGCTCTTTCACTTTGAGGATGGCAAGAAAAGCTTCCTGAGGCAGCTCGACATTGCCGACCTGTTTCATTCGTTTTTTCCCCTCTTTCTGCTTTTCCAACAGTTTCCGTTTACGGGTGATATCGCCGCCGTAACATTTGGCGGTCACGTCCTTGCGCAGGGCCTTGACCGTTTCCCGGGCAATCACCTTGTTGCCGATGGCGGCCTGGATGGCAACCTCGAACTGTTGCCGGGGAATAAATTCCTTCATTTTCGAAACCAGATCGCGGCCGCGATATTGGGCCTTGTCCCGATGCACGATCAACGACAGCGCATCAACCAATTCGCCGTTGATCAACACGTTAAGACGGACCAGATAGCTCTCGCGATAATCGAGATACTCGTAATCAAAGGAGGCGTAACCCCGGGTTATGGATTTGAGTCGATCGTAGAAATCCAGCACGATTTCGTTGAGCGGCAGCTCATAGATGACCATAACCCGGTTGGCGGTCAGGTATTTGATTTCCCGCTGCAGCCCCCGCTTCTCTTCGCAAAGGGCCAGCACGGCACCGACAAACTCGTTGGGCACATGGATGGAGGCCAGAATGAAGGGTTCCTCGATGCGCTCGATGTACTGCACATCCGGCAGCTTGTTGGCGCTTTCCACCCGCAGCGCTTCCCCCTTGGTGGTGGTTACCCTGTAAACCACGGTTGGCGCCGTGGTGATGAGCTCGACGCCGAATTCCCGTTCCAGCCGTTCCTGAATAATCTCCATGTGCAGCAGGCCGAGAAAACCGCAACGGAAACCGAATCCCAGAGCCAGGGAATTCTCCGGTTCGAAGGAGAAGGAGCTGTCGTTGAGCCGCAGCTTTTCCAGGGCGTCGCGCAGGGTATCGTATTCGCCGGTATCGATGGGATAGAGCCCGGAAAAGACCATGGGCTTGACTTCCTTGAACCCCGGCAAAGGCGACACTGTCGACCGGTGCAGATGAGTGATGGTGTCGCCGACTTTGGCATCCTGGACCACCTTGATGCCGGCGATGACAAAACCGACCTCGCCGGCGGACAGGTTGGGCATCTCCAGGGGATGGGGTGAAAAAACCCCTATTTTGAGAACTTCATAGCTTTTTTTGTTGGACATGAGCTGAATCTTGTCGCCTTTTTTCAGCTCGCCGTCGAAAATCCGCGCCAGAATGATGACCCCCTGGTAGGGGTCGTACCAGGAGTCGAAAACCAGGGCCTTCAGGGGAGCATCCGGATCACCGGTGGGAGCCGGCACCTTATGCACAATGGCCTCCAGAATCTCGTGGATACCGATGCCTTCCTTGGCGCTGGCGCAAACGGCATCGGCGGTATCCAGACCGATGATTTCCTCAATTTCGGCCTTGACCCCTTCCGGATCGGCACTGGGCAGATCGACCTTGTTCAGAACCGGGAAGACTTCCAGGTTTTCATCGATGGCCAGATAAACATTGGCCAGGGTCTGGGCCTCCACGCCCTGGGAAGCGTCCACCACCAGCAAGGCGCCCTCGCAGGCGGTCAACGACCGGCTGACCTCGTAACTGAAATCGACGTGACCGGGAGTATCGATGAGATTGAGGATATAATCCTTGCCGTCATCGGCCCGGTAATGCAGGCGCACCGCCTGGGCCTTGATGGTAATCCCCCGTTCCCGTTCCAGATCCATTTTGTCCAGGAACTGGTCGGTTTTTTCGCGATCACTCAAGGAGCCGGTTGCTTCCAGGAGTCGGTCCGCCAGGGTCGATTTGCCGTGATCAATATGGGCAATGATGGAAAAATTTCGGATATTCTTTTTAATCATATGGTTCTTTTCATGGGGGACGTCATTCGCTTCCAAGCGTAATCGCATATGATAGTGAAACTGCTATATTTTGTAAAGAACAAATCGGAAAATCCGGTTGTCCCGTCCGGGCATGGTTACTTTTGTCCTTGATTTATTTTTCGACCATGCCAAGATGTTGAAAATATTCCATTGTCGGGGAGTTGATTCGAGTGAAAACCATCGATGTGCTATTGACCGAAACCTGCCTGCGCCAAAAGGAAAAAACGGCACTCAGAGAAAAAGTCGGCAATGTCTGGGCCGAAACCAGCTATGCGAGTCTGTTGCAGCAGGCCCGTCAGGTCGCATCGGGGCTGCAAGCCCATGATTTCGCCGCGGGCGGCCATGCCGCCATTCTGGCCCCCTCCTCTTCCCGTTGGGTAATCACTTATTTCGGAATTCTGCTGGCGGGCGGGATCATCGTACCCGTCGATAAGGAGCTCAAGGCCACCGAGCTCAAACACGTTCTGAGCGACTGTGCCGCCCAGGTCATTTTCACCACCCACAGTTATCTGGATGTTCTGCTGGAAATAAAGAAAGATCTCCCGCAACTTCAACGCATCATCCTCATCGATCAGCGTCGGCAAAAGTCGCCCCAAAACCGGAAAGTTTTTGCCACCATCGGCGAATTGGTCAAAGAATGGCATCTTATCCGGGAAGAATTTCATCTCCCCCGGGAAAGAACCGCCGCCCTGGAAAAGCTGGCCGATGAAATTTACCACCTGTTGCTCCCGGAAGAGGGTTCGACCGGCAAAGAGAAAACGGGGTCCGACCTGTTCGCTCCCCTCAACCGTCTCCGGCAAAAGTTGACGCAGCAGATCGAACTACTGAATTTCGAGGATCTCCAGGGCGCCGAACCGCCGCGTTCCCCTTCCCGTCAGACACAGGCGGTCGCCATCATTCTCTATACCTCGGGAACCACCGGCCGCTCCAAGGGGGCCATGCTCAGCCATGCCAATATTATTTCCAATATGCGGGGCGCCTGCCAGCTGTTTCAACTCAACCAGGACATGCATACCCTCTCCTTCCTCCCCATCAATCACGTTTTTGAACAGGTCTGCGGCATTCTGCTCCCCCTGTCTTTGGGAGGAACCGTATCCTTCGCCGAATCACTGAAAAAACTCGTCCCGGCCGTTTTCCGGGTGTTTTACGACCGGATCATGAAGACCGTTCAGGGCCAAGCCTTTTCCCGCCTGCTCTATCGCCTGCCCCTGACCAAACCCCTGGTGGCCGCGAAAATAAGGAAAAAGCTCGGTGAAAATACCACTTTCATCAGCGGCGGGGCGGCCCTTGATCCGGAGATCGCCCGTGGTTTCCGGGAACTGGGCGTCAAAATCCTGCAGGGCTACGGCATTACCGAAACCTCCCCCGTGGTTTCCGCCGAACCCCCCCAGGCGCCGAAACTGGGCACCGTCGGCCCCCCTCTGGAGGACGTTCAGGTCCGCATCAACCATCCCAACGCCGAAGGTGTCGGTGAAATTCTCATCCGGGGACCCAATGTCATGCTCGGGACACCGCTCCTTGGCCGGATGAAGAAATTAAGAAATTGATTCGGTTGGAAGTTCAGACGGCGGGCAAAAACCTGGCGGATTACAAACGGGTCAAGCGATTCACGCTCCGGCAGGAGGAATTCCCCAAAACCACGACCCGTAAAATCAAACGCTTCGCCGTGGAAGCGCAAATTTCCACGGCGGAAAATCCGGCCGCCAAATGATGGCGGTCCATCTAGAAAACGGCGGCTTCGTTATATCTCCAGCAGTTTTGTCTGCACCTTTTGCAATTCTTCCTCCAGCGCCTGAAACACCGGGGCGATTCGGGACAGATCCTTGTCGCGGGCGGCGAATTCCAGGTCCCGGGCCAGGGCATAGGCCTTTTCGGCATTGAAAAACCCGACCACCGATTTCAGGTTGTGCGCCAGTCGTTCCATATCCCGCCACTCCTCATGCTCTACGCTGGAGTGCAGTTTTTTCAACAATTCCGGATAATCCGCCAGAAAATCCTTAGCCATATCAACCATTAACGAGCGATTCTTCTCCAGGTTCTGATCAAAAACCTGGTTCAGACTGCTGGCAAAGGCTTCCTCTCGATCCGACGCAGCAGAACGGGCCAGATGCCGTTCCACGACGGTGTAAAAGAGTTCGGGTTTGATCGGTTTCGACAGATAATCATCCATGCCGGCAGCCAGACAACGTTCCCGGTCGCCGGACAGGGCATAGGCCGTCATACCGATAATCGGCAGGGGGTGCTTCCGCTCCCCCGAAAGCTGGCGAATCTTGCGGGTCGCGGCCAGCCCGTCGATTTCGGGCATTTGCACATCCATCAGCACCAGATCGAAATGGTTCTGCGATACGGCGTCCACGGCGGCCTGGCCATCCGACACAATGGTCAGTTTCCAGTTTTTTT